>DATGPY010000318.1:0-31436 GCA_035304465.1 Acidimicrobiales bacterium
GCAGCGCCCCCCGCAGCCCGTCGAGGATGTGGCTCTCGACGGTGGGGTCGACCGCGGAGGTCGCGTCGTCGAGCACGAGCAGGCCGGGGCGGCGCAGCAGCGCCCGGGCCAGGGCCAGCCGCTGGCGTTGGCCGCCGGAGAGCGTCACGCCCCGCTCGCCGATGCGCTGGTCGAGGCCCGCGGGCAGTCGGGCGACGAACCCGTCGGCCCGGGCCCGGGCCAGCGCCCACCAGACCTCGTCGTCCGGGATCGGCTCGCCCAGGGTCAGGTTCTCGCGCACCGTGTCGGCGAACAGGAACGACTCCTGGAAGACCAGCGCCACCCGGGACCGGACCGACGCCGGGGCGACCCGGCGGAGGTCGACGCCCCCGAGCCGGATCGTGCCCGCCGCCGGCTGGTGCAGGCCGGCCAGCAGGTGGCAGAGGGTCGACTTGCCCGACCCGGTCGCCCCGACCAGGGCGACGACCTCGCCCGGGGCCAGCACCAGGTCGAGCCCGTCGAGCACCGGCGTGGCGCCGTAGCCGAAGCGCAGGCCCTCGACCTCGACCGCCAGCGGGCCGTCCGGCAGGGGCTCCTGGGCGTCGGCCGGCGGCGCGGGGCGGGAGGGCGCGGCCAGCACGCCCTCGATCCGGTCGGCGGCGACGACGGCCCGCGGCAGCTCCTCCAGCAGGAAGCCGACCACTCGCATGGGAAAGGCGAGGATGTTGAACAGGGCCATCGCCTGCACCAGCTCGCCGGTCGAGATGGTCCCGGTGGAGATGCGCCAGGCACCGACCGACAGCAGGGCGATCGTGCCGAGGTTGGGCAGGCCGTCGAAGGTCGGCTCGAACGTCGCCCGCAGCCGGGCCACGTCCAACCGCGCCCGCCGCAGCCCGTCGGCGGCCCGTCGCAGGCGGTCGACCTCCCGGTCCTGCAGGCCCAGCGTCTTGACGACCAGCGCGCCGTCGAAGGACTCGTGCGCCACGCCGGACACCTCGCCGAGGCGGGCCTGGGCCCGGGCGGCCGGTTCCTCGACCCGGCGGCTGTAGAGGTGGTTGAGCAGCGCGAGGGCGGGGAACAGGGCGAGCCCGACCAGCATGAGCAGGGGGTCGATCAGCGCCAGGCTGACGACCGACAGCCCGACGAGCACGACGACCCCGAGCGACAGGGGCAGCGGCTGCAGCACGATGGTGGCCCGCTCGGCGTCGGCGTCGGCGTGGGCCAGCAGCCGCCCGGTGGGGTGGGCGCCGAAGTAGCTGAGCGGCACCCGCAGGTAGGTGTCGGTGACCCGCCGGAACCAGGTGCGCTGCATGCCCCGGACGGCCTTCATGCCGTAGTAGCGGCGGGCGACCACGCCGAGCGACCGGAGCACGGCGACGCCGACGATCGCCGTGGCGCCGAGCGCCACCGTCGTGCCGGCCACGCCGTCCCGGAACGCCGGCACGACGACCTCGTCGGTCACCCGCCCGATGACCCACGTGCCGCCGACCGCGGTGGTGCCGAACAGGACGGCGCCCAGGATGGACACCGCGAACGGGCGCGGGTGGGTGCGCACGCTGAGCCACAGCAGCCGCAGGCCGCGCCGGGCCAGCGACGCCGCCGGCCGGGGGACCGCCTCGTCGGTGGGGACCTCGACAGCAGACATGCCGCCTGCGAGTCTGCCGGGCCGGCGGCCGGATCACGCCACGCGTTCCACGCGCCGGCCCCCGACTTCGGCGCCCCCGTGGCGCCGGTGTACCGTCCCGTCGCATGGAGCGCCCGTCGAAGTTCGAGCACCACCGGTACGTCGGCGACAAGCGCACGCAGGTCGTCTACGACCTCGACCACACCGACGAGGAGGTCGAGGCGGCGGTGGCCGAGCTGATGGAGGCCGAGACGTTCATCTGCTTCGGCCCCGACACGCTCGCCGAGGCCCGCAACCGCGGCTACCGCCTGGCGCCCGCCTCGCGCCGGGCCCGCAAGGCGGCGGGCATCGACGACGACTCCGCCGACGCGGCCTGACCGGCGGCGGGCGGCACCGGGTGGACGAGCGCTTCCTCTCCGACGGACACGCCCTCGCCGCGCACCTCGCCCGGCCGCCCGGCCGCCAGAGCGGTCCGCCGCCGGCGGTCGTGCTGTGCCACGGCTTCCCGTCGACCGGCTCCGCCGCCTCGGCGGCGGCGACCATGCCCGAGCTCGCCGACCGGATCGCGACCGAGATGGGCTGGGCGGCGCTGTCCTTCGCCTACCGGGGCTGCGGCACCTCCGAGGGGCAGTTCTCGCTGCGGGGCTGGCTGGAGGACATCCGGCACGCCGTCGACCACATCGACCGCACCGTCCAGCCGCTCGGCATCTGGCTCGTCGGCTTCGGCACCGGCGGCGCGCTGGCCGTCTGCGCCGCCGCCGGCGACCGCCGCATCCGGGGTGTCGCCGCCCTCGGCGCCCCGGGCGACTTCGACGACTGGGCCTCGCACCCCCGCCGGCTGCTCCAGCACGGGCGGGACATCGGCGTGATCACCGACCCCGCGTTCCCGCCCTCGTTCGACGCCTGGGCCCAGGAGCTGCGGGACATCCGGGCCGTCGCCTGCGTCGCCGAGTACGCGCCCCGGCCGCTGCTCGTGGTCCACGGCGGCGACGACGAGGTGGTCCCGTCCTTCGACGCCCGCATCCTTGCCGACGCCCACGGCTCGGCCGAGCTGCGGTTCATCCACGGGGCCGGGCACGCGCTGCGCCACGACCCCCGGACGATCGCCGTTCTGCTCGGCTGGCTCGACCGCCAGCGCCACGCGCTGCAGCGCTGACGGCGGCCGCCGGCCGGCCCGGCGGTCAGTCGGGGTCGTCGGCCTTCGACCGGTTGCGGGCCTTCATCATCTTCTTCCACTGCCGCACCCGCTCGAGCGCCTCGGGGGAGTCGATGTCGGCCACCGACCGGGGCTGGTCGTCGGAGAACGGCGCGGTGGCCTCCTCCCAGCCCTCGGGGCGGACACCGAACCGCTTGGCCAGCAGGGCGCTGAAGATCTTCGCCTTCTCGGCGCCGAAGCCGGGCAGCTCGCGGACCCGGGCGACCAGCTCCCGCCCCGACCCGACGCCCTCCCACACGGCCGCCGCGGACCCGTCGTACTCGTCGACCAGGTGCTGGCACAGGGCCTGCGTGCGCTTGGCCATGGATCCGGGGAAGCGGTGCAGCGCCGGCGGGCCCTTGAACACCTCCTGCAGCCGATCGGGGTCCATCGCCGCGATCTCCGCGGCGTCGAGGCGGCCGCCGAGCCGCTCGCGCAGGCGGAGCGGACCGGAGAACGCCCACTCCATCGGGACCTGCTGGTCGAGCAGCATGCCGATCAGCAGCGCCAGCGGGTCCTCGGCGAGCAGCCGGTCGGCCTCGGGATCGCCGGTGACGGGGACGACAGCGGTCATGCCGGCACCGTACCGCCCCGCCCACGGGGCCGGGCGGGGCGCCTGGTCCGGCCGGCGGGGCGGAGGGAGCTACGGTCGGCGCCCGTGGCTGCGGGACGCTTCCTCCGCCGCGCCGTGCTCCGCGGCGCGCTGGCCGGCGCCGCGGCGCGCCCGCTCGGCGGGCCGGCGGCCGCGGCCGGGGTCGCCACCGGCGCGCTGCAGGAGCACGCGGCGCTCGGCGTCGTCGCCGCGGCGGCCGCCACCGCGTGGGTGCGACGGCACCGGCGCGACCAGCGCCTGGCGCTGCGCCTCGCCGCCGGGGTCGCCGCCGGCCTGGCCACCCGCCTGGTGTGGCCGGTGGCGTCCAAGGAGCCGGCGTCGGTGCGGGCCCACCGGACGGTGACCTCGTTGCCGGCCGACCCCGTCGGCGAGGGGGTCGGGATCGTGGTCAACCCCAGCGCCGGGTCGGGTGCGGTGGGCGGCGAGGGCTCGCCGGCCACCGCCCTGCGGGCCGCGCTCCCCGCCGCCCGGGTCGTCGAGCTGGCCGAGGGCGGCGACCTGGTCGCGGTGCTGGAGGAGCTGGTCGGCGCCGGGTGCCGGGCCATCGGCGTCGCCGGGGGCGACGGGTCGATCAACACCGCCGCCGGGGTGGCGCTCGAGCACGGCCTGCCGCTCGTCGTCGTGCCGGCGGGGACCCTCAACCACCTGGCCCGCGACCTGGGCGTCGAGTCGCTGGACGACGCCGTCGACGCGGTGAGGGCCGGCCACGCCGCGGTGATCGACGTCGGCTGGATCGCCGGGCGCCCGTTCTTGAACACCGCCAGCTTCGGCGGCTACGTCGAGCTGGTCGACGCCCGTGAGGCGCTGGAGGACCGGGTGGGGAAGTGGGCGGCGACGGCGGTCGCCCTCGTCCGGGTCCTGCGCCGGGGGTCACCGGTGCGGGTGGTGGTCGACGGCGAGGAGCGGGTCCTGTGGCTGGCGTTCCTCGGCAACTGCCGCTACCACCCGCCCGGCGTGGCGCCGACCTGGCGGGAGCGGCTGGACGACGGTCAGATCGACGTCCGGCTGGTCGACGCCTCCCAGCCCTTCGCCCGGGCCCGCCTGGTCGCCGCCGCGCTCACCGGCACGCTGCGGCGCAGCCGGGTGCTCGAGACGTTCGAGACGACCACGCTGCACGTGCGGTCGCCGGACGGCCCCCTCCGGCTGGCCCGCGACGGCGAGACCTTCGACGGCCCGGACGAGGTCGTCGTGGTGAAGGACGGGTCGCGCCTGACCGTCTACACGCCTCAGAGGTCGTAGGCCCGGGGGTCGGTGCGCTCGGTGTCGATGCCGTAGTGGGCGATGGCGTCGGCGACGGTCTGCGCCTTGACCTCGCCCTGCTGGGCCAGGGCCCACAGGGTGGCGACGACGACGTTGGGCATGTCGACCTCGAAGAACTCCCGCAGCCGCTCGCGGGTGTCGGACCGCCCGAACCCGTCGGTGCCGAGTGGGACGAACGGCTGGGGCACCCACCGGCCGACCTGGTCGGGGACGGCCTTCATGTAGTCGGTCACCGCCACGACCGCGGACGGGGCGTCGTCACCGTCGAGCAGCTGGGTGACGAGCGGCGTGCGCGGCTCCTCGGTCGGGTGCAGCCGGTTCCAGCGCTCGGTGGTCAGGGCCTCCTCGCGCAGGCGCTTGTAGCTGGTCGCCGACCACAGCTCGGCACCGACGTCCCACCGCTCGGCCAGCTCGGCCTGCGCGGCGCGGGCAGCGCCCTGCGCCGGGCCCGAGAACAGGATCGCCGCCTTGTGCGACGGGCCCTCGGGGGCATCGGCCCACTTGTACAGGCCGCGGAGGATGCCCTCCTCGGTGCCCTCGGGCAGCGGCGGCATCCGGTAGTTCTCGTTGTAGAGCGTGAGGTAGTAGATGACGTCGCGCTCGTCGACGAGCATCTCGTGGATGCCGTGGCGGATGATGACCGCCATCTCGTAGGCGAACGCCGGGTCCCACGCCTCGACGGAGGGCACGGTGCTCGCCAGCACGTGGCTGTGGCCGTCCTGGTGCTGCAGGCCCTCGCCCAGCAGGGTGGTGCGCCCGGCGGTGGCGCCGAGGAGGAAGCCGCGGGCCCGTGAGTCGGCGGCCGACCAGATGAGGTCGCCCACCCGCTGGAAGCCGAACATCGAGTAGAAGGTGAAGAACGGCAGCATCGGCACGCCCCGGTGGGCGTAGGAGGTGGCGGCCGCGATGAACGACGCCATCGAGCCCGCCTCGGTGATGCCCTCCTCGAGCACCTGGCCGTCCTTGGCCTCGCTGTAGGACAGCAGCAGCTGGGCGTCGACCGGCGTGTAGCGCTGGCCCAGCGCCGAGTAGATCTTGAACTCCTTGAACAGGGCGTCCATGCCGAACGTGCGGGCCTCGTCCGGGATGATCGGCACGACGCGCCGGCCGACGTTCCCGTCGCGCATGAGGTTCCGCAGCAGGCGGGTGAAGGCCATCGTGGTCGACACCTCCTGCTTGCCGGAGCCCGCCAGCACCTCGTCGAAGGCCTTGTCGTCCGGCGGCGGGAGCGGGCTGCGCACCCGCACGACCCGCTGGGGCAGCGGCCCGTCCAGCGCCCGGCGCCGCTCGAGCATGTACTGGTGCTCGACGGACCCCTCCGGGAAGCGGATGTAGGGCGGGTCCTTGTCCTCGGTGAGGTCCTCCTCGGCGATGACGTCCTGCAGGTAGAGGCGCTCGCGCAGGTCGCGCAGCTGCTGGATCGTCATCTTCTTGATCTGGTGGGTGGCGTTGCGGCCCTCGACGTCGGGGCCCAGCGTCCAGCCCTTGATCGTCTTGGTGAGGATGACCGTGGGGGCGCCCCGCTGCTCGGTGGCGGCCTTGTAGGCGGCGTAGAGCTTCCGGTAGTCGTGGCCGCCGCGGGGCAGGTTGCGGATCTCCTCGTCGGAGAGGTGCTCGACGAGCTTCCGCAGCCGGGGGTCGGGCCCGAAGAAGTGCTCACGGGTGAAGGCCCCCGACTCGACGGCGTAGCGCTGGAAGTCGCCGTCGACGGTGCGGTTCATCTTGTCGAGCAGCACGCCGTCCTCGTCCCGGGCGAGCAGCTCGTCCCACTTCGAGCCCCAGATGACCTTGATGACGTTCCAGCCGGCGCCGCGGAAGAGGGCCTCGAGCTCCTGGATGATCTTCCCGTTGCCCCGCACCGGGCCGTCGAGGCGCTGCAGGTTGCAGTTGACCACCCAGATGAGGTTGTCGAGCTGGTCGCGGGCCGGGAGCGTGAGGGCGCCCAGCGTCTCGGGCTCGTCCATCTCGCCGTCGCCGAGGAACGCCCAGACGCGGCTGCCGCTGGTGTCGTCGATCCGGCGGTCGTGCAGGTAGCGGAGGAAGCGGGCGTGGTAGATCGAGTTGATCGCGCCCAGGCCCATCGACACCGTCGGGTACTCCCAGAAGTCCGGCATGAGCCGGGGGTGCGGGTAGCTGGAGAGCCCGCCGCCGACCTCCTGGCGGAAGTTGTCCAGGTCCTCCTCGGTGAGCCGGCCCTCCAGGAAGGCCCGGGCGTAGAAGCCGGGCGCCGCGTGCCCCTGCAGGTAGACGGCGTCGCCGGGCAGCCCGTCGGCCTTGCCCCGGAAGAAGTGGTTGAAGCCGACGTCGTAGAGCGCGGCGGAGGAGGCGAAGGTCGACAGGTGCCCGCCGATCCCCTCGGCCTTCTTGTTGGCCCGGACCACCATGACCGCCGCGTTCCAGCGGATGTAGGCCCGGATGCGGCGCTCGAGGTACTCGTCGCCGGGGAACCAGGGCTCCTGCTCGGGTGGGATCGTGTTGACGTACGGCGTCGACACCGTGGCCGGCGTGCCGACCTGCAGCTCGCGGGCGCGCACCAGCAGCTTCGACAGCAGGAACCGGGCCCGGGTCTTGCCCTGCGTGTCCACGACGGCCTCGAGCGACTGCAGCCACTCCTCCGTCTCCGTCGGGTCGATGTCGGGGAGCTGGTGCACGAACCCGTCGATGATCATGACCCCATGCTGGCACCGCCGGCGCGGAAACGGAACGGGTCGTCCGGCCTAGGGTGACCCGCCGTGCCCTCCACGCGCAGGACCCGCTCGTCCCCGTCGCCCCGGTCGGGCCGCCACCCGGCCGGCGTGCCGCGCCTCGAGGTGTTCACCGACGGCGCCTGCCTGGGCAACCCCGGCCCCGGCGGGTGGGCCTGGGCCGAGGTGGACGGCGCCTTCGCCAGCGGCGCCGAGCCCCGCACGACCAACCAGCGCATGGAGATCACCGCCGCGTTCGAGGCGGTGAAGGCCCACCGTGGTCCGCTGGAGATCGTCAGCGACTCGACCTACGTCGTGAACTGCTTCCGCGATCGCTGGTGGGCGGGCTGGCACCGGCGGGGGTGGAAGAACGCCGCCGGCAAGCCGGTCGCCAACCGCGACCTGTGGGAGCCGTTCGTCGAGCTCGTCCTGGCCCGGGGTGACGTGGTCTTCCGGTGGGTGAAGGGGCACTCCAACCACCGCATGAACGACTTCGTCGACAAGTTGGCGGTGGAGGCGGCCTCGACCCAGCGGGGCCGGACCGGGCGCATGCGCTGACCGCTAGGTTCGCCGCCGTGCAGCTCGGGGTCGACACGGGAGGGACCTTCACCGACCTGGTCGCGGCCGACGGCCGCGTCGCCAAGGTGCTCTCGACGCCGGACGACCCCAGCCGGGCGGTGGCCGAGGCGGTCGCCGGGGTCGGCAGCCGGGCCGAGCTGCTCGCCCACGGCACGACCGTGGCGACCAACGCCCTGCTGGAGGGCCGTGGCGCCCGGGTGGCGCTGGTGACGACCGAGGGGTTGGGCGACCTCGTCGAGATCGGGCGCCAGGACCGGCCCTCGCTCTACGACCACCTGGCGTCGCGCCCGGCGCCGCTCGTCGAGCGCGCCCTCCGCCACGAGGTGCCGGGGCGCCTGGCGGCCGACGGCACCGAGCTGGCGCCCGTGGCCCTCGAGGGCCTGCCGGCGATCGACCCGGCCGCCGAGGCGGTGGCCGTCTGCCTGCTGCACGCGGACGTCGAGCCGGCCCACGAGCGCGCCGTCGCCCGGGTGCTCCGGGCCCGCGGGCTGGACGTCACGTGCTCGCACGAGGTGTCGCCGGAGATGCGCGAGTACGAGCGCACGGTGACGACGGTGATCAACGCCGCGCTGCGCCCCCGCCTCCGCCGCTACCTGCGGCGGATCGCCGAGCTCGCCGACGAGGTGCTCGTGATGACCTCCTCCGGCGGGCTCCTGCCGGCGTCGGAGGCCGCCGAGCTGCCGGCGTCGCTGCTGCTGTCGGGCCCGGCCGGCGGCGTGCGGGCGGGCGCGGCCGCCGCGGTGGCGAACGGGTTCCCCGGGGCCGTCACCTTCGACATGGGCGGCACCTCGACCGACGTGTGCCTCGTGCTCGACGGGGCGCCGGCGCCCGCGGCCCAGCGCGAGGTCGGGGGGTACACCGTGCGGTTCCCGGCCCTCGACGTCCACACCATCGGCGCGGGCGGCGGTTCGATCGCCCGCGTCGACCCCGGCGGCGCGCTCGTCGTCGGCCCGGAGAGCGCCGGCGCCGACCCGGGCCCCGCCTGCTACGGGCGGGGCGGGGAGCGACCGACGGTGACCGACGCCAACCTCGTCGCCGGGCGGATCCCGGCCGACGCGCCGTTCTCCGGCCTGGCCCTCGACCGGCGGGCGGCGGCCGCCGCCCTCGACCGGGCCGGTGTGACGGCCGAGGGCGTGCTGGCGGTGGTGAACGCCAACATGGTGCGTGCCCTGCGGGCCGTGTCGGTCGAGCGGGGCGTCGACCCCCGCGGCCTCGCGCTCGTCGCCTTCGGCGGTGCCGGGCCGCTCCACGCCTGCGCGCTGGCCGACGCGCTCGGCATGCCGGCGGTCGTCGTGCCGGCCCGGGCCGGCGTGCTCTCGGCGGTCGGGCTGCTCACGGCGCCCCGCCGCCGGGACCTCGTGCGCTCGTGGCCCACGCCGGACGACCACGCCGGCCTCGGGGCGGCCCTGGCGTCCCTCGCGGACCGGGCCCGGTCACTGGTGCGGGCGCCGGCCGGCGAGGTGACCGTCACCACCGCGCTCGACTGCCGCTACCGGGGGCAGAGCCACGAGCTGACCGTGCCCGACGTGGCCGCCTTCCACGACGAGCACCGGCGGCGCAACGGCTACGCCCGGCCCGACGACCCGGTCGAGGTGGTGGCGCTGCGGGCGGCGGCGACCGGGCCGCCGGCCGCGCCCGTGGAGGACCTGCCGGTGGCCCCGCGGCTGGACCGGCTCGTCGACGGGCCGGCCGTCATCGCCGAGCCCGACTGCACGATCTGGGTGGCGGAGGGCTGGACCGCGCGCCCGGGCGCGGCGGGGGCGATCGTGCTGTGCCGGACCGGGGAGGCGGCGGCGTGACGGCGGGCCTCGACCCCGCCGCCCTGCAGGTGCTGATCTCCCGGCTCACCGGCATCGCCGAGGAGATGGGCGCCGTGCTGCGCCGGGCGGCGTTCAGCCCCAACATCAAGGAGCGGGCCGACTGCTCGGCGGCGCTGTTCACCGCCGAGGGGGAGATGCTCGTGCAGGCCGAGCACATCCCCGTGCACCTCGGGTCGATGCCCGCGAGCGTGCAGGCGGCGATCGACGCCTTCGGCGACCGGGTCCGGCCGGGCGACCAGGTCGTGGTCAACGACCCCTTCGCCGGGGGGACGCACCTCAACGACGTCACCCTCGTCGCTCCTTGCTTCGTCGACGGCCGGCTCGTGGGGTGGGCGGCGAACCGGGCCCACCACGCGGACGTCGGCGGCGCCGCACCCGGCTCGATCCCGGCCGACGCCGTCGAGATCCACCAGGAGGGCCTGCGCATCCCGCCCACCCTGCTCGACGACGGCGTGCGCCGGCTGCTGGTGGCCAACTCCCGCACGCCGGAGGAGCGTCTCGGCGACCTTGCCGCCCAGACGGGCGCCAACGTCGTCGGGGTGGAGCGCCTCGCCGAGGTCGTCGCCGGGGGCGCGCCGCTCGACGAGGTGGTCGACTACGGCGAGCGGCGCATGCGGGTGGCGCTGGGCGACCTGCCCGACGGCACGTGGCGCTTCGCCGACGTGCTCGACTCGACCGGCGCCGCGCCCGACCAGCAGCGCCCGGCCCGCATCCAGGTGGCGGTCACCGTGGCCGGCGAGGAGGTGACCGTCGACTTCACCGGGACCGACCCGCAGGCCCGGGGCAACGTCAACGCGGTCGAGGCCGTGACGGTCTCGGCGGTGTCGTTCGCCCTGCGCTCGGCGATCGACCCGACGCTGCCGGCCAACGGCGGCGCCATGCGCCCGGTGCGGGTGGTCGCGCCGCCCGGCACGATCGTCGCCGCCCGCCCGCCGGCGGCCGTCGGCGCCGGCAACGTCGAGGTCAGCCAGCGGGTGGCCGACGTGGTGCTCGGCGCGCTGGCCGAGCCCTGCGCCGCCCGGGTGCCGGCCGCCGGGCAGGGGACGATGAACAACCTGCTCGTGGGCGGTGACGGCTGGGTCTACTACGAGACGGTGGCCGGCGGGCAGGGCGGTCGGCCGGGGGCCGCCGGCATGAGCGGCGTGCACACCGGCATGACCAACACGCGGAACACGCCCATCGAGGCGCTCGAGCGCGCCTTCCCGCTGCGGGTCCTGCGCCAGCGCCTCCGGCGGGGGAGCGGCGGTGCCGGTCGCCACCCGGGCGGCGAGGGGATCGAGCGCGACCTGCTCGTGCTCGAGGACGTCACGCTGTCGCTGATCACCGAGCGGCGGGTGTCCCGCCCGTGGGGGCTGCACGGCGGCGAGCCCGGCGCCCCCGGCGAGAACTGGCTGCTGCCCGGTGGCGACGAGGCGCGTGCCGAGCGCCTGCCCGACAAGTGCACGCGGCGCCTGCGCGCCGGCGACGTCGTCCGCATGCGGACGCCGGGGGGCGGCGGCTGGGGCGCGCCCTGAGCCGCCGGCCCGCCGTCACCGCTGGCGGCGCCGGGGGTCGACCAGCGACGTGACGTTCTCGGGCACCGCCTCGTCGTCGACCGAGCCGAACACCTCGACGTAGCGCGGGTCGTCCCGGTCGAGCGGGATCGTGGGGTCGTCCGGGCGGTCGGGCGCCTCCGACCGGCGCCGCCGGCCCCGCCGCAGCCACGCCTCCCGCTGGTGGTCGAGGAACGCGGAGGAGCGGCGGCGCAGGTCCTCGTCGGGGTCGGCCGCCCGGACGGCGTCCTGGGGCGTCTCGACCCGCCGCCGCAGCTCCCGATCGCGCCACCACGGGCGCAGGTGGACCCGAGCCGGCGCCCCGCTGCCGTAGAGCAGCGCGGCCTCGCCCTCGCCCAGCGTCTCGACGAGCGCCGGGGGCAGCACGTCCTCCAGGCCGCCGGTCGCGCCGCCGGGACCGGCCGGCAGCACGAGGCGGGCGGGGTGGTTGCGGACGACGAGGTCGGCGTCGTCGCCGTAGTGCTCGCTGATGCGGTCGAGGTCCTGGAACACGCTGAGGACCTGCACGCCCCTGCTCGGCGCGGTCGAGGCGAGACCGGCCAGGTCGTAGACGGGCGCGACGCCGGGCAGGTCGTCGAAGACGACGAGGAGCGGCGGGTCGAGCGGCCGCCCGGCCCGGGCCGACGCCTCGAAGGCGGCTGCGAGGACCTGGCGCATGATCACGGCGCACAGGGGCCGCAGCCGGTCCCGGTCGTGCTCGGGCGTCGTCAGGTAGAGCGTGTGGGCGCCGCCGTCGAGCAGCGCCTCGGGCTCGATGTCGTCCCGGTCCATCGAGGCCGCCACCACCGGGTCGGCGTACACGCTCAGCACCTCGTGCATGGCGAGGAAGAACCGCTCCCGGACGTCGTCCTCGCGGGCGAAGGTGTTGCGGTGGGCGCGGGCGGCGTGGCGGTGCCCGCCCTCGAGGATCTCGAGCACCTCGTCGCGCTCGTCGTTCTGGATCCACTCGGTGACGGTGCGGATCGACCGTCCGCTCACCGCCGCGGCGAGCAGGAACGGCGCGAGCGTCATCGCCATCGAGCTGCGCCACACGTCGCCCCGCCCCTCGACGACCATGCGGTCGCGGTTGGACGCACCAGACGAGGCGAGTGCGGCGAGGGTCAGGTCGGTGGCGGTGCGGATG
Organism: Acidimicrobiales bacterium; assembly: GCA_035304465.1. Classification (GTDB taxonomy): domain Bacteria; phylum Actinomycetota; class Acidimicrobiia; order Acidimicrobiales; family VFJN01; genus ZC4RG19. Next base: position 12,431 of record DATGPY010000318.1, read on the forward strand.
GCCCGCTCCCACGTGCCGCAGCGCGCCAGGACCGACCAGCCCGCCCGGTGGTAGCGGGTGGTGCCCGCGGGGTCGTAGACGTGCACCTCGCCCTGTTGGCTGCGCCACCCGATGGTCTGGTCGACGAGGTGGCCCTTCGACGCGGCGACGACGACGGGGCCCGGCCACTCGAGCACCGCCGGGACGACGACGCCGCTCGTCTTCCCCGAGTGGGCGGGGCCGATCACCAGCAGGCCGTGGTTGTCCCGCACGGCGACGACCCGGCCCGCGCTGGTGCCCACCGCGAGGTCGGTGGCGTCCTTGCCGCGCCAGAGCGGCCGGAGGCTGGCCGGCGGCGCCCAGCGGGGGCCGTCGCCCCGGTCGTGCTGCGTCGCCGCCCACACGAGCAGCCCCACGAGCCCGGCGAGGACGACCACGAGCCCGAAGGTGGACCAGTAGCCGATCGGGCCGGGCACGGCGGTGCCGGTGTTGACGGGCGCCCAGGCCGCCGCCGGGTCGCCGGGGTCGGCGAGGAGCCGGCCCATGATCCCGGGCGCCTCGGCCAGGGGGTAGCGGGGGACCCCGCCGTTGACCAGGAGCGCGGAGAGGTGCCCGACCAGGAGCGGCACCGCCGCCAGCCCGAGGACGGGCGCCGCCCAGCGCAACACGACGTCGTCGACCTCGGAGCCCGCCGTCGTCGCCGGCTCGGCGGGGACGGGTCCGGGCGGTCCGGCGGGCGGTGGCGGGGCCGGCCAGCGCTCGCGGTCCCGCCGGCGGCGCTCGTCGTCGCGCACCTTCCACTCGAGCCGGCGGAGCCGCTGCTCGCGCCGGACCTCCCGGCGGTACAGCGCCCACTCGTCCATCGGCCACGGCGGTCGCATGCCCGGCAGATGCGCGTGGGCGGGGCCGTTTGCGCGACCGGTGGTGCGCCGCTCAGCCCGTGTGGAGGGACACGTGGACGTGGTCGTAGTGGTTCAGCGTGATCGTGCCGTGCGGGTCGTAGCGCGTGTACTCCCTCCATTCCCCGGACTGCCTCGTCCAGATGCGCTTCCACCAGATGACGTACTCGACGTCGAGCCGGTCCGCGTTGGCGATGAGGTAGAAGGCCAGGGCGGAGCCGTGGGCCTGGTACTCGGGCGTCGGCATGGTGTTGGCCGGGCTCGCCATCATGAAGTCGCACGCCAGGCCGAGCTGGTGGTCCGATCCGTTCTCGTCGCGCCAGCAGCCGACGCCGTAGCCCCGGCCGAAACGGGGGATGACCTCGTCGAGCATCCGCTGGGTCACGGGGCGGATGCGCGACTCGCTGTAGGGCGTGGTGTCCACGTCGTCGAGCGCGGCGGGGGCGGGCAGGCCCGGCAGCAGGTGCGCGACGTCGGCGCGGTACTGCTGGGCCGCCTCGAGGACGAAGTCGACGTAGTCCCACGAGGGGTTGTAGCGGTAGACGGCGTTTCGGGGGTCGGTGTGGACCCCGTTGTTCTTGAGCAGGCGGGCGGCGGCCACCGCGGCGTCGGGGAAGCTCCAGGGGTCGGCGATGCCGTCGCCGTCCCCGTCGCTCGCGTACCCGCGGTGCTCCTGCCCCTCGGGGATCGGGGGCCGGGCCACGTCGGGGTCGAAGGTGTCCTTGCCGCTGTCCCACGTCGAGCCCAGGAACTGCATGGGCCCCCGGGCGCCGGCGTGGTTGACCTCGGGGACCTCCGGGTTCACCGCCGAGGGGATGTCCGGGTTGCACCCCGGTTCCCGGTTGGTGCCGTGGGCGCACTCGCGGTGGCCGATGCCCGCGAGGATGGACCAGTCGACCCCGACTCGGCTCGCCGCCAGGCAGTACGCGGCGAGCGCGGGCGCCGGGATCTGCGTGGCCTGCTGCATCATCTCCTGGTCGGGGCACCAGATCCCGCCCTGGCCGACGCTCTGGCCGGTGCTATCGCTCCCGGCGGCCACGCCCGTGAACGCCGCGGCGGTGTTCATCATGTCGCTCGCGCTCTGGAACAGGATGTAGGCGACGCCGCCGGTCAGCAGCAGCGAGAGGAGCGGCGGCACCAGCAGGGCGGCGATGATCCAGGGGTGCCGGCGGGCCACCCGCACGCCGAGCTTCGCCGCGGTGGTGAAGGGCGACGCGGTCGCCTCGGCGGCGGTGCGTGCCAGGCGCACCGCCGTGACGGCGAGCTCGGCGGCCCGGCCCCCCGTCTTCACGGCCACCGCTCGCGACCGGCGCGGGCGCTCCTGATGATCCCCCGGAGCTCGCGCCGATCACGCCACAGGCGGGCCCGGTCGGTCACGGCGCCCACGGGGTGCCGGAGGGGGCTGCGCGGTGCCCGCATCTTCATGGAGACGGTCAGCCGGCTGCTGGCGCCGGCCGGACCGGCACCGCCCGGTCCGGGAGGGGTCGGTGCGGCACCGCCCGGTCCGGGAGCGGCCGGCGGCGTCGACGCCGTGCCGCCCCGAGCCGTGGCCCCCGCCGTCCGACCCGACGTGGACACCGGACGGTGGACGAGGTTGGCGCGCCCGGCGCCGCGACCGGCACGGTGCTTGCCGCCGGCCGGGTTGCCGCGGTGCCGTCCCGGACCACCCGGCTTGGCCTGCTGGGGGCTCGGCGCCGGGGGCGCGTTCCTGGGGGCCGGGCGCTGGCGGTGCCGCCCGCCGCCGGCGCCGCGGGTCGTGCCGCCGGCCAGCGGGATCGTCTGCTCGTAGTTGAGCGTGCCCCGCTCCCGGGTGCGCTCCATGATCTCGAGGTTGCGGAGCGACCGGCGGGCGCCGCGGCGCTCGGTCCGCCGGGTGGCGAAGCTCCGGCCGGCGAGGTCCTCCGGCGCGGTGAGGTTGGCGCCGACCGCGCCGCCCTCGTAGCCGGCGTTGTGGACGGACAGGCGCGTGAGGCTGTCGGCGAACTTCCCGGCGAGCACCCGGCTGCCGGTGAGCAGGCGGCGGCGGAGCAGGAACATCGTCGCCAGCACGACCAGGACGAGCACCCACCGCTGCACGAGGTTCACGTGCATGACCGTCCCGAAGGTGGCGTCGACCATGATCAGCAGCAGGGCCAGGAGGCCGGCGCTGCCGACGACCACCACGTAGACCTGCAGGAGGGAGCCGACCCACATCCACGCGCCCCGGCGGCCGGCCCCCGGGAAGATGGCGGCGACGGCGGCGACCGGGGTCGCTGCGAAGATCAGCGTGAGCGTGAACTTCGCGATCAGCAGCGTGACGGCGACGAGGCAGAACAGGACGACGACGACGATGGAGCCGAGCAGGTTCAGCGTCGCGGCGATGGCCCGCTCGGGCGTGGCCTTGCGGTTGAAGGCGGCGAGGTCGGCGCACCCGGCCCGCTCCATGTGGCGAGCGGCCCAGTCGGGGTCCGGGTCCTGGATGTGGAGGATGTGCTCCTTGGCCTCGATGCAGGCGTCGGGCACGCACGCCCCCTGGTCCCGGCAGCGGTCGTTCACGTCCGTCGTCAACCCGACCGGTCCACCCCAGTTGAGCTGGTCGTACGCCGCGTCGACGAAGGCCGTGTGGAGCCCTCGCTGCAGCGCTCGGATCGCCGACTCGTAGTCGTCGCCGGGATCGGGTCGGGCGCCCTCCTCCTCGTCGTCCGGGCGCTCGCCGTCCCAGAGCGAGGGTGCTTCGATGCTGGCGCCGGCGAGCAGCACGTCCGCGGTCATGTCGTCCATGGCCTGGGCCGCGTCGGCGACGTAGGAGCCGTCGCCGTCGGTGACGTCCGCCACCAGGACCCCGGCGAGCATGGCCAGCACCAGCGAGAGGGCGAGCTCGCTGACGCCTGCCGCGGTCTTCCCCCGTAGGACCGCGAACGCGACCCAGGCCACCAGCACCAACCACGCGATCCGGTTGAGGTGCAGCTCCTCGACGAGGTTGTCGTTGATGCCGTCGGCGATGCCCGCCGCCACCTCGACGCCGCCCGCGACCTCCCAGTCGAGGGCGAAGCCGATCAGCCAGATCGCGCCGCCGACGACGAGGGTCGCCAGGTCGAAGCAGAAGATCATGATGTAGCCGAGCAGGTCGGGGAGCTTGTTCATGTCGTTCCACCGCGACCGCTTGAACGTCAGGTCGTAGCTGGTCGTCGGGAAGACGCCGACGCAGTTCCCCGGCAGGAGGACGCTGCCGTCGTCGACCGGCACGTCGGGGCAGCGCTCCAGAACGGTGGCGTCGATGAGCGAGCACTCCCTGTGCTCGACGATCTCGGTGCGGAGCCAGTCCCTGACGTCCTCCGGTAGATCGTCCGGCGGGCTCCACGTCCTCGTGTGGGTGCCGCCGGCCTTCCAATCGCTGGTGTCGACGAACGGGAGGTTGTCGAGGAGGGCGGCGAGGTCGGCCAGGATCCCGTCGGGGTTCGGGCACTCGACCTCGACGGGCTGGGCGGGCGATCCCGGCCGGGTGGGGTGGGCGGCGGCCGCCGGAGGCGCGACCACCGCCCACAGCCCGCCGGCGACCAGGACGCCGAGCAGCGCGCCGACGACGCGCCGGCGGCCGCCCGTCACCGCGTGCCGGATGCGGTCCCTCATCGTGGTGCCTCCTCCTCGCCGGCCAGGGCCCGGGCCAGCGGCGTCCGGCGCCGGGCCCGAGCGGCGCGTCGGGCCTCGCTGACCGCCACCGGGTCGGGGGCCGGCGGGCGGCGGGCCGGCTCGTACGGTGCGACGACCTCGGCCCGGACGGGGGGCGGGTCGGCGACCTCCGCCGGTTCGGCGTCGGGTTCGCCGGCGCCGCCCGCGCCGACCGGCGGGTCGTCGTCGGCCTCCCCGTGGGCCGCGGGCAGCACGTCCGCGTCGGGCCCACCGTCCGCGGCGGGTGGCTCGACCGCGCCGGTCGGGCCCTCTCCGGGGGGCGTGGCGAGGGCGGCCTCGGCCGTCGGCAGCTCGGCCGACCGGCGGGGAGCGGTGTCGAACGCCTCGCCGAGGCCGGGCACGATGGGCGGGAGCACCTGCACGAGGCCGACGCGGTCGCGCACGTCGCGGTAGAAGCAGACCCCGTTCTCGAGGCCGTGCTCCAGGGTGGTGCCGGCGTCCACGCTCTCGGCCACGCCCAGGAACCGCAGGGCGGCCGGGATGGCCCGGCGGGCCTGGCGGAAGACGAAGCGCGACCCGAGCAGGTCCTCGAGCTCGTCGATCGCGAAGTCGTTGGGGTGCTGGCTGGCCAGCCAGATCGCGCCGTTGTGCTTGCGGCCGTCCCGCACCCCCTCGATGAGCAGGCTCTGCCCGTGGGGCGACGCGAGGAGGGCCCACGCCTCGTCGTAGAGGGCGGCCGCGAACCGGCTCGGGTCGCGGAACACGACGTGCCGGCCGACCGCGGCGATGAGGTAGAGCAGCGCCTGCCCGAGGATCTGCTCCGGGAGCATCAGGCGCATGCTCTGGTCGCTCATCAGGGTCTCGCGGTCGGGCAGCGCCAGGTTCGGGAGCCAGAACACGATGAAGTCGGCGTCGAGCGACACCGGGTCGCCGTCGCCGAACGCGATCTGGCCGGTGGGGGAGCGGCGGTGGTGGGCCAGGCGCCGGGCCAGGGCCCGGGCCACGCCGTCGGGCTGCGTCGGGTGGTCTCCCATGAGGACCAGCTCGTCGAGCACGGCGGCCAGCGACGGGTCGGGCTGGTCGGCGACGCGGTCGACGGCCTCGGCGAGGACGGCGCCCTCCTCCGAGTGCGCCGTGCAGCCGGCGAGCAGCGAGAGCACGCCCAGCGCGACGGTGCGGGCGTCGTCGATGTGGAACGTGCGGAACGGGTCGAGCCGCACGTCCGCGCCGGCCTCGACGCGCACGACCTGCACCCGGCCGGGCACCGCCGCCGCGAACCTGGCGTACTCGCCGCTGCGGGTCCGGTCGATGGTCACGACCTGGCCGCCGCGGGCCACGGTGTCCCAGCACAGCCGCTTGAGCAGGAAGGACTTGCCCGACCCCAGCCGCCCGACCGCGGCGAGGGACGGGCTGGCGTTGGCCTGCGGGCCGAACGCAGGGTCGAACAGGACGGGCGTGCCGTTGCCACCGTCGAGCGACAGGCCGAGGAGCAGGCCGGTGGGGTCGCCGACGTCGCTGCCGCAGAACGGGCTGCCGGCGGCCAGGTCGCGGGCCAGCATGAACTGCGTGTAGTCGTTGCACACCGGTGCCGCCCGCGTGCCCGGCAGCATCGACCGCAGCAGCGCCACCTGGCCGCCGGTCGGCCGGCCCAGCCCGTACTCGTGGGGCTTGAACAGCGCACCGAGCGCCGCGGCCTGCTCCTCGAGCTCCTCGAGGTCGTCCGACGCCAGCGACAGCAGCACCGTGACCTGCAGCTCCGGCTCGGTGGGGTTGGCGCCGAGCGCGGTGCGCTCGTCCTCGATCGCCTGGATGGCGGCGGCGAGCTGTGGCGGCGCGCCGGTGAGCTCGCCGTCGTACTCGTCGATCTGGCCGACGAGGTCGCGGTGCTTCCGCCGGACCTTTGCCTGGGCCGTGGGGTTGTCGACCGACCGCACGCGCACCGCCCAGTCGACCGGGAAGCCGACCTGGTCGGCGTGGAACAGCCACTCGCCGCCGCCGTCGGGGTAGACGAACTGGTGCGGCATGTCAGCCATGGCGAGCACGGTCTGGTACGTCGGCGGCCCGTTGCCGTCGATGCGGACGTAGCGCCGGTGGCGGGGGCGGCCGGGGTCGTCCGGGTAGCCGCCCTCCTTCACGACGGCGTCGGTGAGGTGGGCGAGGACGCCCTGGGGGCGGACGTCGTCGTCCCGCCGACCGTCGTCCGGCCGTCCCCGGGGTGGCTCCCAGCGCGGGTCGTAGGCCGGCTCGTCGCCGCCCCGGCGGAGCGCCCGCGCGTAGAGCCAGCACAGCTCGCCGGCCGTCGCCGGGCGCAGCTCCACCCGCTGGGCGAGCCGGATCTCGAGCTCGCGCGCCTGGCGGCGGCGGGCGGCCAGCTCGGCGGCGCGGATGCCGGTCGTCGGGATCCCGAACGCCGCGCTGACCTCCGCCGCCGCGTCGCGCAGGACCTCGCGCACCGGCCGGCGCTCGTTGGGCAGCAGGGCCGCGACGTAGAAGCGGCGCCGCCGGAGCGGCAGGTCGTCCAGGAACTCGCCGGTCGCGGCGCAGACCTCGCCCCAGGTCGCGTGCCGGTCGAGGTCCACGCCCTCGGCCATCCGGGCCACGACCTCCGCGGCGTCGACCGGTTCGCACACCGACAGGAGCAGCGACTCGGTCGGGAGGCTGACGAGCAGGCCCCGCAGGCGGCTGTGGACCGCCAGCTTGTCGGCGGGGGAGGTGTGGGCGTGCGGGAACGGCTTCACGTTCCACACGGCCCACGCGCCCCCGTCGGTGCCCCAGACGAGGTGGCCGACGATGGCCCGTGCCGGTGGCTTCACCGGTCGCCCCCCGCCGCCACGAAGACGGGCCTCCGCCCCGGCGTCGCCGCCCGCGGCGGCCGGTGGGGGCGGCCCCGGACGATGCCGTCGCGGGGTGTGAACATGGCGGTGAGCCACCCGAGGGCGGTGCGCACGAGGGTGCGCCCCTCGAAGTGGGCCCACCGGACGAACCACGCCAGGGCGCAGGGCAGGGCGAAGGCCACCAGGAGCCCGAGCTCGTCGGGGAGCAGGCGGCCCCAGAAGCGCCAGGTCTGGACCTCGACGAGGACCGTGACGAGGACCACCCCGAGCTGGGGGAGGGTCAGCTGGAAGGGGGGCGTCCAGCCCGCGATCTGCCCGATGACCATCGGGTGCCGGCGGGCGTGGGTGTAGACCGCGCAGAGGATCTGCTGGGCCTCGCCCTCGTGGACCTCAGCCATCGAGCTCCTCGACGTCGTCGTCGACGTAGTCCTGGAGGTCCGTGTAGTTGGTGACCCCCCAGATGATCACCGCGCCCACGAGGAGGGCGCTGATGACCGGCACGAGCGACCGGGTGCGGACCCAGGTCCACACCACGAACCAGATCGCCATGATGACCACGGCGGCGACGAGCAGGGTCTCGACCCTGCCCAGCAGGTTCTCCACGATGTCGAGCACGGATCTACCTCCTTTGCGCCGATCGACGAACGGATCGCCGATCTGCCCGGCGATGCGCCGGAGGGGTCACGGAAGTGCACGGACGGCCGAGATGTCGCGGAGCCGTCATGTGCCGGTCACCCGCCGTCCTCGTCGGGGAGCCCCTCGCCCCGCAGCGCCTCGTCGTCGAGGGTCGTCACCGGGCCGCCGGGGGTCGTCGTCGTGGTGTCGGTCCCGGCCGTCGGGTCGTTGACGGGAACCGGCCGGGAGACGGAGCCCCCGCCGCCGTCGGGCCCGTCGTCGCCCGCGCCTTCGTCGGCGCCGACCCGGTGACCGGTCGGCGCACCGGACACCGCGGCCACCTGCCAGCGCCCGTCGCGCCGCACGACGTCGATCTGGTAGGCGACGGAGTAGGAGGACCGGCCGACCGTGCCGGCGGCCTCGGCCCACACCCGGGCCTCGTCCTCGCCGGTGGTCTGCGCGACGAGCTCGCCGACCTCGAGCGCCGTGAACGGGGCCGGCCGCACCGGCGCGAGCTCGACGCCGGGGGCGAGGTAGGGGGCCGGGTCGCCCTGGCCGACCACGAGGGCCTCGAGGAAGCCGGTGATGGTCACCGCCAGCGGGTGGTCGTCCTCGAGCCGGCGGGCGTCACGGGGGCGGCTCCGCCAGCCGTCGACCTCGGGCGGGGCGGGGACGAGCGCCGGCGTCGCCAGGGCCTGCAGCCCGTCCGCCCCGTCGCCGACGACGGTCACCGCGGCGTACCAGGTCGCCTCGACCGGTTCGGCCTCCTCGTCGTCCTCGGCCTCGGGCGGGGACAGGAGGACGTCCACCGCCACGGTGACGTCCCAGGCACCGTCGCCGGCCGCCTCGCCCGCCACGGCGTCGGCCCGCACGACGGTGACCGGCTCGCCGGAGACCGTCGGCGGTGCCTCGACGAACAGGTCGGCCAGCACGCTGCGCTCGGTCGCGGTCAGCCAGGCCGTCACGGCCCGCTCGGCGACGGCGGCGACCGGGCCCGGGACCTGGGCGGGTGGCGGTGGCGCCGCCTCCCGGGGCGCCTCCTGGGACCCCGCCCCCGGCGACGCCAGGCCGACGAGCCCGCCCAGGCAGCCTACGGCGACCGCCCCCCACAGCCCGACCCGGGCCGCGGCGTGCAGCAGCGGGTGGGCGGCGCGCACCCGGTACGGCGTGATCTCGTCGTACGGCTCGTACAGCTCCGTGTCGGGGCCGAGCGTCCAGGTGCCCCGGGCGTCCCCCGGCTCGGGCCGGGTCCGGCGGTTGCGCAGCTTCACGCCCCCGGGATGTGGGCGGTGGACCCGGGGAGCGCGCGGTCAGGCGCCGAGCCGGCCCTCCCGGGGCCGGGTTCCGGTCAGCTCCTCCAGCAGCTCGATCGTCTCGGGGTGGACCGTGTCCTCGGGCTCGACGCCGAGCTCGGGGTCGGCGAGCACGTCGCACAGCTCCCGGAACACCCGGTGGACGCCGGGGACGTTGCCGGCGGCCCGGGCGGTGCGCATGAGCAGCCGGTACATGCGCTCGTCGCTCGGGAAGGCACGGAGGCCCTGGCGGGCCGCCCACTCGGCGGCCCGCCAGTCGCCGCTGGCCAGCCGCACCTCGGCGAGCTCCTCCGCGGCGTCGACGACCTGGGCGACGATCATCCCCCGGTGGGGCCCGACCCAGGCGTAGCTGCGGCCCACCCCGGTGAAGGGCTCGCCCCGCACGAGGGTCAGCGCCTCGTGCAGCAGGTCGGCAGCCGCGAGCGCGTCCTCGGTCTCGTCCGCCTCGGCCACGAGCTCGCAGAAGAGGCCGTAGTCGGTGACGACCGCGGGTGACAGCTCGTAGCGACCGCCCTCCGGCGGCGGGAAGAGCTCGTCGCCGAGCATCCGCCGCGCCGACGACACGGTGTTGTAGATGGTCTTGGCCGCGTTGGCGCCGTCCGGGAAGAGGCTGATCTCCAGGTCCTCGCGGTCGACGGCCGATTCGCGCAGGGCGAGGTAGGTGACGGCCTCCAACGCCCGCTGCCGCGTGGGGACCAGCGGCTCGCCCTCGCTCGCCGGGCCGGTGAGGCGCACGGCGGACACCTCGCCGAGCACCCGGACGAGGACCTCGACCCCGGACATCAGCTCGGCCAGCCGAGACCGGGACCGCGGCCGGGCGGCCCGGGAGCCGTTGGCGCCCGCCGCAGCGGCCCGCGGCGCGGGAGCGGGCGGGACGGGCCCGGACACCGGCTCGGGTGCCGGGTCCGGCGCCGGCGCCGTCACCTCGTCGGTCCCCGCACCGGGCACCGGGGGCTCGGGCGGCGGTGGCGGGGGGACGGGCCGTCGGGGCGCCAGCTCCACGACCGTGGGGCCGGTCGGCACGTCCCGCCGCTGCTCGGCGGCCGCCAGCAGGTCGACGAGCGCCGCCGCTTCGCTCGCCCCGAGGTGGCGGGGCCGGACGGGCTCGGGGACACCCTCGACGAGGAGCCAGCCGTGGTCGTCGATCACCAGCCCGCGTCCGGGCAGGTCTCCCGCGGTCGGCGGCGGGACGACGAGGCCGACGGCCGCAGGTGGGTGGCGGGCGAGGTCGCCGAGTCGCCGGAGTTCCAGCTCCCCGGCGGGCGGGACGGCGGACACGACGACGACCGGGTCCCACGCCTCGGGTGTGGCACCGACGGCCCGGGCCTGAGCGAGGGACGGGCCGCGCAGCGACCGCAGGGCGGCCTGGGTCGCGGTGGCGTGCGCCTCGGCGACGGCGAGCGCGTCGGCCAGCGACGCGGCCGCCTCGACGCCGGGCAACCGTTCGAGGACCGGCTCGAGGCCGACGGTGACGACGCGGGGCTGGTCGCCCCACGGCGCGGTGGACAGCGAGACGACGAGGGCGCGGAGCAGGCCGGTGACGTCGTCCGGCGATCCGGCGACCGTGACGACGCCGGAGGTCTCGAGGTCGACGAGGAGCTCGGTGCCCTCGTCGGTCGCGCCCAGGGGCACGAGGGCAGGCAGGGGCGCAGCGGCGGTCGCCCCGGCGGCGGCGAGGCCCTCGGCGGTCGCCGTCGTGACCCAGCGGTCGGGGTCGGCGGCGACGAACCCCGGCGGCGGCGGGGCGGGCTGGTCGAGCACGAGCACGACCTCGGCGCCGCCCGCCTCGGCCCAGGCCAGGCGGGGCAGGCCGGTCGCCCCGGCGCCGGCCGCCGCCGCCCGCAGGGCGGCGTCGAGCAGGCGGGCCCCGGCCACGTCGGCTCCCCAGCGGAGCTGCTGCTCGGCGGAGCGCTCGGCCGGCTCGGGTGGGGGCAGCGCTCGACCCCGCCGGCGGTGGCGCTGCTGGGCCCGGCGCCGCCGCTCCAGCAGCAGGAGCGCACCGGCGAGCGCCAGGCCGCCGCCGACGAGCCCGACCGGCGCGCGCCGATCCGGTCCGTCGTCCGCGTCGGACGGATCGGGCTCGGCGGGCGCCTCCCCGGTCGAGCGGCTCGCCCGGTCGTCGAGCCCGTCCGGGGCGAGGCCGCCGTCCGGTCCGCCGGGTGGCTCGGCCGGCCCGGCGGGACCGGGCACGAACACCCCGGCATCGGGGTCCTCCTCCGCCGGCACCGGCTCGCCGTCGGGTGCGGCCGGCTCGTCCCCGGGCGCGCCCTGGTCCGGGTCCCCGCCCGCCGCCGCGCCGTCGACGGGATCGCCGGGATCGCCGGGCCCGCCGTCCGGAGCGGTGGCGGGGGTGCCGCCGGGGTCGGGGTCCGTCGCCGGCGCCTCGGTGCCGTCGGCGACGGACGGCGGGGGCGTGGCAGGGTCGCCGTCGGCGTCGGCGGGGTCGCAGTCGGGCGCGGCGGGGGCCGGGGTCGGCTCGCTCGGCGTCGCGCCGGCCAGGGCGTGGGAGGTCGCGGGGTCGGCGGGTGGCGCCGGCACCCGGAACACCTGACCGGGGTGGATGAGGTCGGGGTCGCCGGGGCGGACGAGCGCGTCCCGGTTGGCGTCGACGAGCGCCTGCCAGTGCTCGACCACCTCGCCGTCCGCCGGTGCTCGGCCCCAGGCCGCCGCGAGCTGGCCCTCGGCCAGGTCCCAGAAGTTGTCGCCGGGCTGCACCACCACCTCGCTCGGCACACCCGCGGGCCGGCCGGCGAGCGCCTGCGGCGGGCCGGCCTCGGCGGGCGCCGGCTCGTCCGCCGCCGAGCCGGCGCCGGCGGCGGGGAGGTGGAGGACCCACCCCGGGTGCACGTCCTCGTCGGGGTCGGCCCACGTCCGCCCGTCGGGCTGCACGCGGTCGCGGTTGGCCTCCCAGATCTCCCGCCAGCGGGCACCGTCGCCCAGGTGCCGCTCGGCGAGCGACCAGGCCGTGTCGCCCCGCTGGACCGTGACGACGGTGGTGGCCGCGGGCCGGTCGGTCTCGGTGGCCTCCTCGACCGCCCCGACCGCCGGGGCCGCCTCGGCCGGCGCCTCGACCTCGACCTCGACCGCCGCCGCCGTCGCCGGCGGCACGGCTGCGCCGGCGGGGAGCGCCCGGCCGAGCGTCAGCACCGGCGCGGCGCTGATCATCAGCGAGCCGACGAGGTGGCGGGCGAGCGCCTGCACCGGGCCCCCGACCCGGCGGGGCCGGTCGTCGACCGGCGGGACCGGGGCCTCGCCCGCACGCCGGGTGTGGCGGCGGTGGCGGAGCTGGGCGGCGACCTCGACCAGGACGCTCAGCGCGAAGACCGCCCACAGCGCCCACAGCAGCACCGTGACGACGCCGAGGAGGGCGTCGTCGGTGAGCATCGTCGCGGGCAGGTCGCGGAGCTGGTCCGCGGTCGGCACGCCGGTGATCGGCCACGTGCCCACCCGGACGAGCAGCACGGGCACGCCGCCGACCAGGGCGGCGAGGGCGGCCAGCGCGCCAGCGGCGCGGAGCCGGGCTCTGAGGCGCCCGACCGGTGCAGGAGCGGGGAGGTGAGCCTCCATGCTCACGAGATGTCGCTTCCGCGCACCGCTCGCGCGGACGCGGACACCCGGTAGGTGACGACGTCGGGCGCGGCGAGGATCTTCAGGTCGGTCTCGCCCTCCACCTCGACGGTCACTTCGACGCCGTCGACGGTGACCTCACCCTCGTACCCCCGGCGGGCGAGCAGGGCCTCGGCGGCGGCGACGGCCCGCCCCTCGTCCAGGCGCACCTCCCCCTGCACGGCGGCGACCTCGTCGATCTCCTGGACCCCGGCCCGGGCGGCGGCAGCCGCGGCGCCGAAGGCGTCGCTTCGCTCCCGCAGCGCCCGGCCGCCGTCGACCACCAGCCCGACGAGCGCCCAGCAGGCGACCGCGACCGCGACGGTCCACGCGGAGGCGTAGCCCCGGTCGTCCCGCCGACGGGCCCGGCTCACCACCCCTCCCGGTGGCGGTCGATCACCTCGACCGCCGTGGCGTCGACGGTGAACGACCCGGGCACGGCGATGAGCGTGATCTCGGAGAGGTCGACGGTGCAGGCGACCTCGACGCGCACCTCGGCCGGGTCGGCGGAGCGGTCGATGACCGGGGTGAACGCCATCGAGGAGCACGCCGCGGTCCCCAGGCCGGCGATGGCGGCGGCCTGGTCCCGTGCCCGGTCGATCGCCGCCTCGGGGTCGCGGGCCATGCTGATCGTCCGGGCCGACGACCGGGCCGCGGCCTCGACCTGGGCGGCGCCGACCGTGACCCGCCCCGCGAAGACGATGGCGGCGACGAAGGTGAAGAAGACGACCATGAGGACGACCAGCTCGGCCGTGGCCGTGCCGCGGTCGCCGGTCGGACGGGCGGGGCATCGCCGGCTCACTCGACCACCCGCTCGACCGACCCCTGGACCGTGACCCGGACCGGCACGTCGATGAACGGCACCACCTGCACGACCTCGCCCTCGACCGTGACGGTCACCGTGTCGGCGCCCCGGTCGACGTCGACCTCGGTCAGCGCCAGCCCGCCGGTCTGCTCGACGAAGGCGGCGATGGTCGCCTCGCCGTCGGCCGCCGAGCCCTCCGCGACACGGGCGGCGTCGAGCCCGTGCTGGGCGGCGGAGGTGGCGAGCGCCCGGCCGTAGAACCACAGCGCCACCTGGACGACCGTGAGGAGCACGGTCATCAGCACCGGCACGACCACCACGCTCGGGGCGACCGCGCCGCGGTCGCCGGCGAGGCGCCCGCCCCATCGGCGCCCCGGCACGGCCGGCCGGGGCGTCAGATGTCGAAGCTCAGGTTCTCGGCGGCGCCGGTGAGCAGCGCGTACAGGATGCCGCCGACGGCGACGGCGATCCCGACCAGGATGGCGACCATCGCCACCTCGTCGGTCAGGCCACCGTCGTCGGTGCGACGCTCCTGCCAGGCCGTGGCGGCGGCGGTCGACAACCTGCGGATGGTCTCGGTCATCGGTTCGGGTCCTTTCCGGTGGACGGGACATCGGTCAGGTCGTGAAGTCGAAGACGGCGACGATCGCCGGGTAGCAGAGGAAGACCAGGAAGCCGAGCACGAGCAGGACGCTCGGGAGGCTCATGCGCTCGGTCGCGGTGGCCGCCGCCACCTCGGTGTCGGTGCTGATGCGCTCGCGGATGGTGCGGGCCTTGGCGGCGACGGTCGCCCGCACCGCGGCGCCCTCCTCGCCGGCGAGCGCGATGGTGCCGGCCAGCTCGCTGAGGTCGGTCACGCCGAGCTCGTCGCCCAAGCGGCCGAGCGCCACCCACGGCGGCTCGCCCCGCACGTAGCCGCCGTGGAGCGCGCCGCGGATCTCGGCGAAGGCCCAGCCCTCCCCCGAGCCCGCGGCGGTCTCCATGGCCTGCTCGACGCCCCGGCCGGCGGCCAGCGTCATGACGACGACGTCGCACCAGGCCGACAGCGCGTGGGCGAACGCCGCCCGGCGCTCCCGGGCCTCGGCCCGCAGCGCCGCGAAGGGCACGACGACGCCGAGGGCCGACGCGACCAGGCCCGCCGTCCCGGCGACGGTCGGCGGCAGGGGCAGCCCGCTCACGCCCGCCACGATCGCCACCCACGGGCCGAGCAGCAGCGGCAGCAGCACACAGGCCGCGGCGCGGATCGCCTGCTCCTCGGGCGGCCGGCCGACGACCCGCAGGTCGGCCCGGACCGACTCGATGCGGCGAGCGAGCGGGGGGATGCGCTCGAGCAGGAACGCGCCGACCCGGGCGTCGCGCTCGTCGAGCTCGGTGCCCGTCCGCGGGGTCGCCGGCGGCCGGGCGATGCGGGCCAGCGCCTCGCCGAGGGGCTCCGGGGCCGGGCGCAGGCCGGACGCGACGAGCCAGAGGCCGGCGCCGACGACCAGGCCGGTGAGCAGCGCCACGGTCACGTCGCCGACCTCGCCAGGAACCGCTCGACGGGACGGATGCGCCCGATGCGCCCCATCGCCCACACCCCGGCCGCCCAGATGCCGACCACGACCGTGAGGACGAGCTGTCCGGCGAACGTGCCGTAGGGCTCGAGGTAGTCGTGGGCGGCGAGGACGAAGAGGGCGACGAACCCGACCATCAGCAGCAGCACCGAGCGCATGTCGGAGCGCGGGCGCGCCCGGGCCACCTCGATCCGCCGGTGCATCCGGGCCTCCTCGCGGGCGACGGCCGCCAGGTCGTCGAGCACGGACCGGATCTGCCGTCCGCCGGACCGGGCGGCGAGGCGGAGCGCGGTCACGACCAGGTCGCCGACCGGGTGGGCGAGGTCGTCGGCCAGGTCGTCGAGCACCGGGTCGAGCGGCTCGTGGGGGAGCCGGCGGGCGACCCGGAGCGCGGCCGGGCGGACGAGGTCCGGCGCGCCGGAGGCGGTGGCGACGAGCACGCCCTCGATGCCCCGGGGCGTGCCGGTCGCGTCCCGCAGCATCTCGGCCCAGGTCGTGAGCGCCTCGGCCATCTCGGCGGCCGCGGTCTGGCGGGCCAGCGCCGAGCGCGAGCTGCCGAGCACGACGACGGCCAGGCCCGCGCCCACGGCCGCCACCGGCCAGCGGGTGACCAGGAGGGTGAGCAGCGCCACGCCGCCGACCGCCCCGGCGCGCTCCGGGGTCGGCGGCGTCCACCGCCGCCGCCGCGGCCGGGCGGTCGGGTCGACCGGCACGGGCCGTGCGCCCCCGACCGCCAGCGCGACGCCGGCGACGACGGCGATGCCGCAGAGCAGCGCGAGCGCGGTCACCAGGCCCCCACGGCGTCGTGGTGCAGCTCCGGCTGGTAGCCGTGCTCGACCAGCAGGTCGAGCACGTCGACGGGGATCGGCGCCCGGGGGTTGGGCACCGCCGCGCCGTCCGGGCCGGGCACGAACCAGTCGTTGGTGACGATCCGGCGGTCGGTCGGGTCGTAGTCGAGCACCTGGGTGATCTCGGCCAGGACCCGGCGGCCGTCGCGGGCGCGGTCGAGGTAGAGGACGAGGTCGAGCGCGTAGGCCGCTGTCTGGAGGACGTCGTCCCGGTCGTAGCGGGCGCCGTCACGGCGGGCGTAGTTGACCAGCTTCTCGAAGGTCTGGTGCGACGACCGGGCGTGCAGGGTGCACAGCGTGCCGGCGATGCCGTCGCAGGCCGCCTCGAGCATCGACATGACCTCGGGGCCGCGCACCTCGCCGATCACGATGCGGTCGGGGGCGTGGCGCTTCACCGCCCAGGTGAGGTCGGCGAGCGTGACCGCGCCCCGGCCCTCCATGTTCGGCGGGCGCTCGATCAGCTCGAGGACGTGGTCGTGCCGCTCGGGGTCGGCGGCCAACTGCAGCTCGCGCTCCTGCTCGAGCACCACGATCCGCTCCTCCGGCGGGCACTCGTGCAGCAGCGCCCGCATGAGGGTCGTCTTGCCCCGGCCCATGCCCCCGGCGACGAGGATGTTCAGGCGGGCCCGCATGGCGGCCCGCAGCAGCGTGGCGACGCCCTCGTCGTACATGTGCCACTCGTGCACGAGCGTCTCCTGCGTGGCGTCGACGAGGGCGTGGCGCCGCACGGAGACGTAGGGGCGGGCCGACACCCAGGCGACGGCGGCCAGGCGGGAGCCGTCGGAGAGCTGGAGGTCGAGGATCGGGCGGGCCGGCGAGAACTCCTTCTCGACCTCGGTGGGGTCGTCGTCGAGGCCGAGGCGGCCGCCCTTGCGGGCGAGGGCCTGGATCTGGGCGATGAGCTCCTCGTCGCTCGCGGCCACCGGCGGCACCCGGTGCTCCCGCCCGTCGAGCGTCCGCAGCCGGACGTTGTCGCAGCCGACGACGAAGATGTCGGTCACGTCGCGGCGGGCGAGGTGCTCCTCGAGGCCGGGCAGCTGCGAGAACAGCCCGGCCAGCACCTCCTCGACGATGCGGTCCTCCTCCTCGGGGGTGAGCGTCATCTCGCCCCGCTGCTGGGCAGCCCGCCACTGGCCGTCGAGCTCCCGGCGCAGGATCGAGCGCGCCATCTGACGCCGGTCGACGGGATCGAGCGGAGGCAGGCCCTGCTGGGCCCGCCGGGTGGTCTCCTCGCCAACCTCGGCGACGACGATGCGGCGGAGCTGCTCGACGCGGGGGTCGATCACGAGGCCACCTCCGTCGGGGGTGCGGCGGCCCCGACCCCGGGCTGCCCGGCGGCGGGCGTCACGGCGGGGCCGGCCAGGGAGACGAGCGCCGCGTGCGTCGCCGCCGCCGACCGGGCCAGCGACGAGCGCCGCCAGCGCCGCGTGGCGCCCGCGTCCCACAGGGCGGCGACGGCGCGGGGGTCCCAGGCGAGGGGACCGGCGACCGGGGCGTCGACGTGCGCGGCGATCTCGTCGGTGCCGTAGGGCTTGCGCCCCACGACGACCAGGGCGATCGGGGCGCGGGCCGCAGCCTGCAGCCGGTCGAGCGCGAGCCGGGCCGACTCGACGCCGCTGACGGTCGGGCGGCAGACCAGGCCGACGACGTCCGCGCCCTGGATGCGCCCGGCGGTGGGCTGGGCGGCGTCCCAGCGCCCGGCGTCGACGACGACCTCGGCGGCCGTGGCCCGCAGCGAGGGCAGCCACCGGTCCCCGCCCGAGGCGATGACCGAGGCGGCGACGTGCGCGGCCGGCGGCGCGGTGAGCGTGGCGACACCGGGCGGGGCATCCGCGAGGTGGTCGCGCACGGCGGACGGGTCGACCCGGCGTCGCAGCCGGCCGGCGGCGTCGATCGCACCCCACCGGGCCGGCGCGCCGGTGAGCACCTGCACCGAGCCGCCCGACGGGTCGAGCTCGGCCAGCACCACGCCCGGATCGTCGGGGGCCGCTGCGCCGTCGCCGGCGGCCGCGGCGATCGCGGCCGCGGCGGTCGTGACCCCTGGCGCACCCTTGACCGAGACCAGCACGATCGTCGCCACCGTCACCCCCGGACGACCATGAGCGAGACCCGGTCACCGGCCGTGCCGACCGTCAGGGCGACGTCCTCGGGCACGACCACCGACGCGGTGCGCTCGCCGGTGCGGTCGTCAGGTTCACCGAGGTCGACGACCCAGCCCCGCACCCGTAGCGGTTCGTCGTTCGAGCCGGGCCTGGGGGCGATGCCGACGATGACCTCGTCGCCGGTCTGCAGCCCCCGCGGCGCCCGGCCCGGCGCCAGCAGGACGCCGACCTCGGCCTCGTCGGTGGCGACGATCCGGGCGTCGGCGGCGTAGATCTGGTCGGGCGCGATGAGCGCGCCCTCCGGCAGGTAGGCCGCCGCGGTCCGCCCGACGACCTCGTCGATGTCCGCGCCGTCGATGGCGGCGACGTCGGGGTCGGCGGCCACCCTCTCGACGCGCAGGTCGTCGCGCTCGATGACCTGGTAGGGCGCGATGTCGTCGGCGGCCACGAGCACCTCGACCCGGCGGCCGGCGGACAGGTAGAGGACGGCGAACAGCAGGCCGCCGAGCAGGGCGAGGAACGAGCCGGCCGCCACCCGCCCCCAGCGTCGCCTCGTGGGCACCTCGGCGGGGCTGCGCCCGCCGGCCACCAGCGCGGCGCGGCGCCGGGTGGCGCCGTTGGTCGTCGTGGTGGTCACGGTCACGGCAGACCTCCGTCGGCGTCGACGACGAGGCCTTGGAGCTCGTCGACGCGGCGGTCGATGGTGGTGGAGAGCGAGAGGTCGTCGAAGCTGCCGCTGGCGTCGGGGTTCTGGGAGCTCCAGGTGACCTCCCAGGTGACGGTGGCGGTCGCGGTCCAGGCGTCGGGGCGGCCCGCGACGCCGGTGCGGCGGCTGTAGCGATG
>DATGPY010000319.1:0-2384 GCA_035304465.1 Acidimicrobiales bacterium
CCCAAGGGCTCGACCCTCAAGCACCTCCACGAGGACCCGGACTGGCTGCGGCGACCCCGGGTGCGCCGGGGCGGCCGGCTCGTCGAGGTCGACTGGGCCGAGGCCTTCGCCGAGGTCGAGCGCCGGCTCCCCCCGATCGTCGAGCAGCACGGGCGCGACGCCGTGGCCGTCTACATCGGCAACCCGACGGCCCACTCGCTGGGTGCGCTGCTGTTCGTCCGCCCGCTGGTCCGGGCGCTCGGCACGACCAACGTCTACTCGGCCAGCACGGTCGACCAGCGGCCCAAGGAGGTCGCGGCCGGGCTGATGTTCGGCACCTCGCTGTCGGTCCCGGTTCCCGACGTCGACCGGACCGACTTCCTCCTCATGCTGGGCGCCAACCCGTACGCGTCCAACGGCAGCCTGGCGACCGCGCCCGACTGGCCCGGTCGCATCGAGGCGCTGCGGGCCCGGGGCGGCACCCTCGTCGTCGTCGACCCCCGGCGGACCCGCACGGCCGAGGCCGCCGACCGCCACCTGGCCATCCGGCCGGGTGCCGACCCCTACCTGCTCATGGCGCTCGTCAACGTCGTCGTCGCCGAGGGGCTCGTCGACCTCGGCCCGGCGGCCCCCTACGTGCGGGGCGTCGCCACGGTGGTCGAGGTGTCCCGGCCCTTCACCCCCGAGGCGACCGCGGCGCGGACCGGCATCGAGCCGGCGGAGGTGCGCCGGCTCGCCCGCGAGCTGGCCGCCGCGCCCCGCGCCTGCGTCTACGGTCGCATCGGGACGACGGTCGCGCCGTTCGGGACGCTGTCGTCGTGGCTGGTCGACGTGCTCAACGCGCTGACCGGCAACCTCGACCGCCCCGGCGGGGCGATGTTCGCCACCGCCGCCGCCGGCGCCGCCAACACCCGGGGGACGCCCCGCTACGGCCGGGGGGTGCGGCTGCACCGCCGCCGCAGCCGGGTGCGGGGCCTGGGCGAGACGCTGGGCGAGCTGCCGGTCGTCTGCCTGGCCGAGGAGATCGACACCCCCGGCGAAGGGCAGGTCCGGGCGCTGGTGACGATCGCGGGCAACCCGGTGCTGTCGACGCCCAACTCGGCCCGGCTCGACGCGGCGCTCGCCGGCCTCGACCTCTACGTGGCGGTCGACCCCTACGTGAACGAGACGACCCGGCACGCGGACGTCGTCCTGCCGCCGCCCACGCCGCTGCAGAAGGGGCACTACGACCTGGCCCTGCTGCAGCTCGCGGTGCGCAACGTCGCCAACTACAGCCCGCCGGTGCTGCCGCGGGCCCCGGGCCAGCCCGACGAGTGGGAGATCCTCGCCCGCCTCGCGCTGATCGCCCAGGGGATGGGGGCCGACGCCGACCCCGCGCTGGTCGACGACCTGGTGCTCCGGTCGCTGGTCGAGTCGGCGGTGGCCGACGAGACGAGCCCGGTCGCCGGTCGCGACCCCGACGAGGTCGTCGCCGCGCTCGGCGACCGGCGGGGGCCGGAGCGGATCCTGGACCTGATGCTGCGGGTCGGCCCCTACGGCGAGGGCTTCGGCGCCCGGCCCGACGGGCTGTCGCTCGACGTGCTGCTGGCAAACCCCCACGGCGTCGACCTCGGCCCCCTGCGGCCTCGGCTGCCCGAGGTGCTCCGCACGCCGTCCGGCATGGTGGAGCTGGCCCCCGAGCCGATCGTGGCCGACGTCGAGCGCCTGCGGGCCGGCCTCGACGAGCCCGCCGGCGGCCTGCGGCTGATCGGTCGCCGCGACCTGCGCTCGAACAACTCGTGGATGCACAACGTCGAGGTCCTGGTGAAGGGCCGGCCCCGGTGCACGCTGCAGGTGCACCCCGACGACGCCGCCCGGCTGGGCCTGGCGGACGGGGCGCCGGCCGTCGTCACCTCCCGCACCGGGAAGGTCACGATCCCGGTCGAGGTCACCGACGCCATCCGGCCCGGTGTGGTCAGCATCCCCCACGGCTGGGGCCACGACCCCGACGGCGTCGAGCTGCGCGTCGCCCGGCGGTACGCGGGGGTCAACACGAACCTGCTCGCCGACGACGAGCTGATCGACCCGCTGTCGGGCACGGCCGTGCTGAACGGCATCCCGGTCGAGGTCGCGCCCGCCGGTGGCTGATCGCCTCAGCGCACCTCGACGACCCGGCCGTCCGCCAGGACGACGACGCGGTCGGCGGCCTCCAGCACGTGCGGCCGGTGGCTCACGACGAGGGCGGTCGTGAACCCGCCCGCCGCGAGGCGCGACCACAGGCGGGACTCGGTCTCGGTGTCGAGGGCGCTGGAGAGGTCGTCGACGACGAGCAGGTCGGGAGCCCGGACCAGGGCCCGGGCGAGCCCGACCCGCTGGGCCTGCCCGCCGGACAGCCGCAGGCCCCGGGGGCCGACGTCGGTGGCCGT
>DATGPY010000320.1:0-2651 GCA_035304465.1 Acidimicrobiales bacterium
TTCCCGAACGACGAGGGCTACGACGAGCTCGTGCTGGCCAAGGGCATCCCGTTCCACTCGCTGTGCCGGCACCACCTGCTGCCCTTCACGGGCGTGGCC
Organism: Acidimicrobiales bacterium; assembly: GCA_035304465.1. GTDB lineage: Bacteria > Actinomycetota > Acidimicrobiia > Acidimicrobiales > VFJN01 > ZC4RG19. Next base: position 100 of record DATGPY010000320.1, read on the forward strand.
CACGTCGGCTACCTGCCCGGCGAGCGGATCATCGGGCTGTCCGAGCTCGCCCGCGTCGTCGAGATGTTCGCCCGCGACCTGCAGACCCAGGAGCGCCTCACCACGCAGGTCGCCGACTGGCTCCAGGAGCACCTCGCACCGGTGGGCGTCGGCGTCGTCGTGGCGGCCGAGCACCTCTGCACGTCGCTGCACGGCGTGCAGGCCGACGGGGCGCGCGCGGTCACGTCCGCCTTCCACGGCGTGCTGCGCCGCGACCCCCGTTCCCGCGCCGAGCTCCTCGCCCTCACGGGCGCCCGGCGATGAGCCCACAGGAGGCACCATGCGCACGTTGTCGTTCCGGCCCGCACTCACGTTGCGGGGCAGGAGGTTCAAGGGCCTGCGGGCCTGGGCGGGCAAGCCCTCCCACCCGCCGCTGACCGACGTCCCCGTCGGTGCGTTCGTGCTCGCCGCCGCGTTCGACGTCATCTCGGTCGTCGGGGGCGACGACGAGGCCTGGGCGCGCGACTTCTACCGGGCCGGGTCGTTCGCGCTGATCGGCGGGGCGGCCATCGCCGTGCTCGCCGCGCTGACCGGCTTGTGGGACTGGCTCCGCTCGACCGAGAAGGGCACCCAGGCCCGCCGCACGGTCAACGCCCACGCGTGGACGATGGTCGTCGTCACCGGCCTCGTGATCGCAGGGATCGTGGTGCGGGCGGTCGGGTTCTGGGACGAGCCGTCGACACCCGTCCCCGCGCTCGTGCTGAGCGTCGCCGCCGCCCTGCTCACGTTCCTCGGCGGGACCATCGGGGGCTCGCTCGTCTTCGACTACGGGTTCAACGTCGAGACCGCCGGCGACCACCCGGTCTGGCACCGGTCCGAGACCGACGTCCTGCCCGGCGAGCACTGAGGCCCGGGCGGTCTCCCCGGCACCGTCCGGGGCGGCGGACCGGTCCGCCGCGACGGTCGGACGCCACCGTGGGAGGACGCCGGCGCCCGGTTCGGCGACACTGGTCCCGAGGAAGGATGCCGTGGCCACAGCACAGACCGACCGATGGCCGGCGATCCCCGCCGCCGACTGGCAGGGCACCCGGGACACGCTCCAGCTGTACACGCAGGTGGTCGGCAAGGTCCGCCTGGCCAACGAGCCGCACGCCAACCACTGGTGGAACACGACCATGTACCTGACGTCCCGGGGCTTGACGACGTCGCCGATGCCGCACCCCACGGGGCCGTCGTTCCAGATCGACCTGGACCTCGTCGACCACCGGCTCGACGTCACGACGGTCAGCGGTGGCCGCCGGTCGCTCGACCTCGTCCCCCGCTCGGTGGCGGACTTCCACGCCGCGGTGATGTCGCTGCTCGACGAGCTCGGCGTCGGGACGGACATCTGGCCGGTGCCGGTCGAGATCCCCGGCGCGATCCCGTTCCCCGACGACACGGTGCACGCCAGCTACGACGCCGACGCCGTCCACCGGTTCTGGCTGGCGCTGGTCGACATCGAACGGGTGGTCAAGCGGTTCCGCGCCCGCTTCCTGGGCAAGGCCAGCCCGATCCACCTCTTCTGGGGCGCCCTCGACCTCGCCCACACCCGCTTCTCGGGCCGCACCGCGCCGCCGTACGAGGGCGAGGTCCCCAACTGCGGCCCCCACGTCATGCGGGAGGCGTACTCGCACGAGGTGTCGAGCTGCGGCTTCTGGCCGGGCGCGCCGGGCGAGGAGGGCACGTTCTACGCCTACGCCTACCCCGAGCCGCCCGGCTACCGGGACGCGCCGGTCGAGCCGGAGGGCGCGCGGTGGGACGGCGACCTCGGCGAGTTCGTGCTGCCCTACGAGGTGGTCCGCACGGCCCCCGATCCCGACGCCGCGCTGCTCGCCTTCCTGCAGAGCACCTACGAGGGGGCCGCCGACGCCGCCGGCTGGGACCGCGCCGCCCTGGAGCGGCCGAGCGGCGACCGGTTCGCCTGACGCCCCGTCCGGTCTCGGCCGCGGCTGCCTGTGACCGGCGTCACCTTTACCGCCTACCGACCGGTCGGTAGGTTGCCGGCCGTGACCGCTCCTGCTGCGCCGCCTGCCCCGCCCGCCGCCCGGACGCGCCTCACCCTCGGGAAGGTGCGGACCGCCTTCTCGCCCGTCTGCTACCGGCGATCCACCGTCCGGGCGCTGGCCGCCCTGGCCTTCGACCTCGTGCTGTTCGTCGCCGCCGTCGTCGGCGCGATCGTCGCCCCCCACCCGGTCCTCACCCTCGCCTGCGGGGTGCTGGCGGGCACGGCGGCGGCGTTCCTCTTCGTCTGGGGCCACGACGCCGCCCACGGCGCGCTCTTCTCCTCGGACCGCGTCGCCGAGGTGCTCGGCACGGTCGCCATGCTGCCCTCGCTGAACATGTACCGGCTGTGGCTGTTCGGCCACAACAAGGTGCACCACGGCTTCACCAGCCTGAGCCCGATCGACTGGATCTGGCGGCCGCTGACCGTCGAGGAGTACCGGGCGAGGTCGCGGTGGGGCCGGTTCGTCTACCGGCTGGAGCGCCACCCGGTGACCTGCGCGCTCCACTACCTCCTGCGGGTCTGGTGGCCC
>DATGPY010000321.1:0-10439 GCA_035304465.1 Acidimicrobiales bacterium
TCGCCGCCGACCGTGATCGGCCGCCGCCAGCGGCCGAGCGGCTCGCCGGCGTCGTCGATCACCTCGATGTCGGCCGCCGCCAGCACCGCCCCGGGGTCGGCGTCGAGCGCCTCGACGCACCGTTCGAGGAAGGTGGGCGCCAGCACGTCGTCGCAGGCGGCCCACTTGAAGTACTCGCCCCGGGCCCGGGACAGGACCAGGTGGAAGTTCTCCCGCGCGCCGATGTCGACCGGCTGGCGCTCGTAGCGCACCCGCGGGTCGGACGCGTACGCGGCGCAGATCTCCGCCGTCGCGTCGGTCGACGCGTTGTCGGACACCACGAGCTCGAGGTCGCCGTAGGTCTGCCCCAGGATCGACTCGATCGCCGCCCGCAGGTGCCGCTCGCCGTTGCGCACGGGCAGACCGACGGTCACCCGTGGCGTTGTCGTCGTCATCTCATCAGCCCCCCGCCGTGCCACGCTGCACGTTCGGTCGGTCACCCTACACGTTCCGAGCGCACCGGGTGGCGACAGCACGCGGTCAGCCGACCGCGGTGCGGTACCGCACCCTGTTGATGGCTCGCCGGATGCCGTCCTCGAGGGCCATGCCGCCCTGTGCCTTGCGCACGAAGAACGTGCCGCCGTCGCTCACCTGCACCGCGGTGCGGGCCAGCCGGTGGACGTCCGCGATGCCGATCGGGTTGGGGCGGTTGCCCCCGAGGGCGGCCGAGCGGAAGCGCTCGCGCACGAGCGGCTCGACCTCCGGCGACGCCGGCACCGCCTTCGGGTAGGCGAAGTGCTTCGCCGGCGCCCCCACGTGGTGCTCGATCAGCTCGCGGGAGCGGTCGAGCTCGTCGGCCGCCTCGGCCGGGCCGACCCGGTCGAGCAGCCGGTGCGTGTGAGTGTGCGAGCCGAACGTGACGAGCCCGGTCGCGGCCATGTCGCGCACCGCGGACCACGACAGCGGCGTGCCGTCGTCGGGGAACGGGACGCCCTCGTCGACGAAGCGGGTCGCGAGGTACACGGTGGCCGGCACGCCGTGGCGGACGAGGATCGGCGTGGCCACCTCCGCCAGGTCGGCGGTGCCGTCGTCGAAGGTGACGACGATCGGGTCGTCGACGACCTCGCGCTCGTCCCGGCCGCCGCCGGGGGCCGGGTCGCCGGCGGCGCCCGCCGGGTCGAGCAGGTCGACGGCGTCGTCGAGGCTCATCACCCGACCGGTGGCCGCCAGCCAGGCCATCTGCTCGTCGAACGCCTGCGGGGACAGGTCGACCTCGGTGCCCGAGCCGCCGCCCACGCGGTGGTAGATGAGCACGACCACCCCCCGCGGCGGGGGGAGGACCCTGTCGCCCGCCACCGCCACCCACTTGACCGCCCGCAGCGCCAGTCCCCGCGCGTCCGCCATGCCGCCAGCGTAGACCACCGCGCGTGGCGGCAGCGGACCCCAGGCGAACGATCCGTGCGGTCCCGGCCGTGGCCAGCCCGGACCGGCCCCACCGCGGCCCGGCCACCGCTACGCTCGCCACCGTGACGGTTGCGCTCCGGGACGCCCACGCCGCTCGACGACCGGCCGATGGCTGACGCGGCGCCCGAGCTGGAGGTGCGGCCGGCCACCGACGGCGACCTGCCGGCCGTGCTCGAGCTGCTGCAGGCCTCGCTGGGCTGGGTGCCCGACGAGTCCTACGCCCGCTTCTTCACCTGGAAGCACCACGACAGCCCGTTCGGTCGCTCCCCCGCCTGGGTGGCCACCGACCCCGCGGCGGGCGGCCGCGTCGTCGGGTTCCGCACCTTCTCGCGCTGGCGCTTCCGGCGCGGCGACGAGGTGGTCCCCGCCGTGCGGGCCGTCGACACCGCCACCCACCCCGACCACCGGGGCCGCGGCATCTTCCGCCTGCTGACGCTCCACGCACTCGACGAGCTGCGCGACGAGGGCGTCGGCTTCGTGTTCAACACGCCGAACGACCGCAGCCGCCCGGGCTACCTGAAGATGGGCTGGCGGCTCGTGCAGCGCCTGCCGGTGGCGGCGACACCCCGCTCGCCGCGCACGCTCGTGCGCCTCGCCCGGGCCCGCACCCCGGCGGACAAGTGGTCGACGCCCACCACCGCCGGCGTGCCGCTGCCCGAGGTGCTGGCCGAGGCCGGCGCGCTCACCGAGCTCATCGAGGCGGCCCGGCCCCGCGACGGGCGCCTGCACACCGACCGCTCGGCCGCCTACCTCGCCTGGCGCTACGGGTTCCCGCCTCTCCACTACCGGGCGCTCGTCGCACCCGGCGGCATCGAGGCCGGCCTCGCCGTGTTCCGCCTGCGCCGGCGGGGCGCGGCGCTGGAGGCCGCCATCTGCGAGCTGCTCGTCCCCCCGGACGACCGCCGCACCGGCCCGGCGCTGGTCCGCCAGGTGCTGCGGGCCACCGGGGCCGACCACGCCGTCCAGATCGGCCGGGCCCGGCCCGCGTCGGGCACACTGCCGGTACCGGGTCAGGGGCCCACCCTCGTGTGGCGCGACCTGACCGAGACGACGATGCCGCCCGCCGAGTCCTGGGCGCTCGCGCTCGGCGACATCGAGCTGTTCTGAACCGACGAGACACCGGGAGGTGCACGAGACCATGGGCTTCGCCCTGTCCGACATGACGCTGTCGTCGCCGGCCTTCGAGAACGGCGGCCCCATCCCCCTCCGGCACACCGCCTACGGCGACAACATCTCGCCCGCGCTCCGCTGGAGCGGCGCGCCCGAGGGGACCCGGTCGTTCGCGCTGATCTGCCACGACCCCGACGCACCCCTGGTGACCCCCGCCGGCCACCACGGCTACGTCCACTGGGTGCTCTACAACATCCCGGGCGAGGTCACCGAGCTGCCCGAGGGCATCGACCCGGGCAAGTACACGACCGGGCCCAACGAGCAGGGCGAGGAGGTCTACTTCGGGCCCCAGCCCCCGGCGGGCCACGGCCGCCACTCGTACTACTTCTGGCTGCTGGCCCTGTCGCGGGAGCCCGACCTCGAGCCCGGTCTCGACATGCGGAGCCTGCTGCGGGCCGTGGAGGGCGACCTCCTCGGCATGAACCGCCTGGTCGGCACCTACGAGCAGCCCGCCGAGGGCTGATCCCGGCCCGGGCTCGGCGCCGGCGTCGCGCCGGCGTCGAGCCGGGTCGCCAGCTGCCCCATCGTCACGACCTCGAGGCGGCCCGCGTCACGCAGGCGGGCCGCCGCCGCGCACACCCGGTCGAGCGCGACCAGCGCCCGCGCCGGGTCGGCGGTGACGTTGTAGGGGTGGAACCAGAGGTGGAACAGCGAGCGGTGCCGGGCCGCCTGCCGGAGCCGGGCGATCGGCCGCCGGGCCCACACCGCCGGCGGCAGGCGGCCGCCGCGCTCGACCGGCGCGAACAGGTACGTCTGCGGCACGTTCCACACCCCGCTGGGGTGACGGGCCGGGAGCACGGCCGAGCCCCGCAGCGGTCGCACGGTGTCGACGAGCGCCAGGGCCCGCCGCCGCCAGGCGGGCGCCCCGGCGAACGGCGGCACCGGCCGGCCGCCCCGGTAGCAGCGGAAGCCGTGCTCGGCGAGGAGCGGGACCTGCGCGATCGCGTTGCGGGGGTAGACGAACGACCGCAGCTCCAGGCCCCGCTGGGCCGCGACCTGCACGGCGGCCCGCAGCTCGGACGCGAACACCTCGGGCGTGCACGCCGGGTCGTCCACGACGACGTGGGTGAACCCGTGGCTCGCCACCTCCTGGGGCACGGGACAGGAGACGATCGCGTCGACGATGTCGCGCCCGTACCAGAACGGCGCCCGCTCGAGGTCCGAGCACGGGTCGATGGCCAGCCAGTCCTCGTCCAGCCAGGCGTAGCGGGGCGTGACCAGCTCGGGGTGGGGGCGGTCGCCGTCGCACTCGCACCGGTCGAGGAACAGGTGCCCGACGATCGCCCAGGTGGCCGGGATCTCGTAGCGGGCGAACAGCTCGAGGATGCGGTCGACGACCTCCCGCTCGTCCTCGAACCGGTGCCTGGCGGCCGAGCCGTCCCGCCGGTGGGCCATGCCCCAGGCGAGCTCGGTGTCGATCGAGATGACGCACGCGCCGGCGTCCAGCGGGACGGTCTCCCACCCGCCGGCCCCGGTGGTGCCGAGTGCGACGGCGGCCACATCTGCGGTCACGGCCGCTCCTCCAGGCTCGCCCGGGCGCCGACCGCTCGGGCCTCGAGCAGGTCGCCGAGGTCCCGCGCCACCGCCGACAGCGCGTAGGTGCGCCGAGCCCAGGCCTGCGAGGAGCGGGCCCGCTCCCGCCGGTCGGGCGCCCGCCAGGCGGCCAGCATGGCCGCGGCCAGCGCGTCGGGGTCGCCGGGCTCGGCCAGCCAGGCGTGGCGGTCGCCGTCGGTCAGCTCGGTGACCGGTGGGATGGCGAAGGCCGCCACCGGCGTCCCGAGCACGAGCGCCTCGACGACCGCGCCCGGCAGGCCCTCGGACAGCGAGCTGAACGCGAACACGTCGGCCGCCGCGACCAGCGCCCGGGCGTCGGGCCGGTGGCCGAGCAGCGCCACCGCGTCGCCGGTGCCGGTGCGCTCGATCGCGGCCCGGACGGCGCCCTCGGCGGGACCGGGGGCGCCGGCGACGGCCAGGCGGGCGTCGGGCACCTCGGCCCGGACCCGGGCGAACGCCTCGACGAGCAGGTGCTGGGCCTTCTCGGGCACCAGCCGGGCCACGTTGACGAACAGCGGCACCCCGTCGGGCAGGCCGAAGGCCGCCCGGCCGGCGTTCGCGCCGTCCGCGGCGATCTCGTCGACGTCCACGCCCCGGCGCACGACCGTGGCCGCCTCCGGTGGCAGCCGCAGCAGCGCGCAGTTGGTGGCCCGGGCGTGCTCGCCCACCGCCCGGAAGTGGACGTCGCCGCGCCGGGCGGCCGCCCGGGCCACACCGTGCATCACCCTGGCCTTCCAGCTGGTGAGCTGGGGCGCGAGGCCGCGCAGCACCTGGGCGTCGCCGGAGCGGTTGAACGTCGAGACGACCGGCACGCCCAGCCGGGCGGCCGCGACATGCCCCACGAGGTTGGCGGTGAACAGCGACGTGTGGACGACGTCGGGCCGCAGCTCGCGCAGGACCGGCACCAGCCGGCGGGCGATCCGCGGCCAGGTCCGCCCGGCCCGGGCGGCGCGGTGGCCGAGCGCCACGACCGGCACGCCGGCCTCGGCGAGCCGCGGCTCGAGCTCGTCCCGCTCGAACAGGCGGACCACGACCTGGTCGAAGCGGCCGCCGAGGGCGACGACCTCGTCGACCAGGCGGTTCTCGGCGCCGCCCGACCCGGCCAGCGAGTCGATCACGTGCACCACCCGCAGCCTCGGCGCCGCGGCGAGCCGGCCCGCACCCGGGGCGGCGGTGGAGGGCAGCTCCCGCGCGACCTCGCTCACGACGCCTCGCCGACGTCGACCGACGTGATCCGGACCGCCGGCGCCACGGCCGCGGTGCCCAGCAGGTGCCGGGCGAACCAGGTGGTGGTGCGCTCGACGAGCTCGTCGGGCGTCGCCACCGGGACGGGACGGCCGGCCCGGTCGCCGTCGCAGGGCACGGTGAGCTCCTCGACCGGGAACCCCCGGGCCCGGCACCGGGCGACGTCGCCCGCCGCGGCCCCGGCGCCCTCGGCCGCCGTCCAGGCGACGAGCAGCGGCCGCGGCTCGGGGCCCAGCTCGTCCACCAGGCCGCCGACCAGCGCGCCCTCCGCCAGCTCGGCGCCGAGCCGGGTGCCGAGCACGTCGAGGGTCGGTGACCCCGGCGCCGCGGCCCGGGCCCGGGCGGCCTCCTCGAGGACGGCGCGGGGCCGGGTGGCCGGCTGCCACAGCGCGAGGGGTGCGGCGGGCAGCGCCCGGGCCAGCCGGGCGGCCACGAGCGCGCCGAGCCGGATGCCCAGCAGGCCGACGCGCTCGACCGGGCACCGGTCGCGCAGCAGCTCGAGCGCCCCGCGGGCGTCCTCGACGAGCGCGTCGACGCCGACGGCCGCCGCGCCCCCCGGGGGCGCGTCCGGGTCGAGCGACCCGAAGCGCTGGACCGCCACCCCGGCGCGGGCCAGGTGGCGGCCGAGCCGGGCCGTGCGCCCGGCGTCGACGGGGTGGTCGAGGGGCGGGGCCGTGCAGACGAGGACCGCGGCCCGGGGCTCGCCGTCGGGCGTGTGGCGGCACCCGAGGAGGTGCGCCGCCGCGCCGAGGATCTCGACCTGCTCGTGGACCGCCGTGCCGGGCGCCGACCGCGCCACGGCCTCCCGTCGGTCTTCCTGTCCCATCGTGCTCCGCCCGCGCTCTCGGTAGGGATGTCAGCGCTCGCCAGACCCTAGCCTGCGGCCGTGGGCCGGGAAAGTGGTGACGGAGGCCGGTGGCGATGACACGTGGAGTGAGGTCTCGGGCGGACGGGGACGGTGAGGTCGTCCTCCACGTCGTCACCGCCGCCCGGCGGCGGGGTGCGGAGACCTTCGCCGTCGACCTCGCCGAGTCACTCAGCGCGCGCGGCACGCCCTCCGAGGTGGTGGCGCTGGCCCCCGCCGACGCCGGGGACCCGCTGCCGGTCCCGGTCCTCGGTCGCCGGGCGCTGGCGCCCGCGACCCTGCGGGCCCTGCGCCGCCGGGCCCGGCGGGCCCGGGCCGTCGTCGCCCACGGGTCCCGCACGCTGCCGGCGGCCGCCCTCGCCCTCGCCGGCCTGCGCACCCCCGCCGTCTACCGCAGCATCGGCGACCCGGCGGCCTGGGCAGGCACCGGCCGCCGCCGGCTGCAGACCCGGCTCCTGCTGTCCCGCATGGACGCGGTCACCGTCCTGTGGCCCGCGGCGGCGGACGAGGTCCACCGCCTGCACGGCGTCCCCCGGTCACGCCTCCACGTGCTGCCCAACGCCGTGCCCGCGCACCGCTGCCCGGTGCCGGGCGCGGCCGACCGGGCCGCCGCCCGGCAGCGCTTCGCCCTCCCCACCGAGGCGCCGGTCGTCGCGGTCGTCGGCGCCCTGGCGCCCGAGAAGCGGGTGGGTGACGTGATCGCCGCGGTCGCCGCCCTGCCCGACGCCAACCTCCTCGTCGCCGGTGACGGGCCCGAGCGGGCCGCCCTGGAGGAACGGGCGGCGGCCGAGGCGCCCGGGCGGGTCGTCTTCGCCGGCTCGCTGCCCGGGCCGGCCGCCGCGCTCGCCGCCGCGGACGTCGTCGCGCTCCCCAGCCGGACCGAGGGCATGCCGGGCGTGCTGATCGAGGCCGGGCTGTCGGGCCTCCCCGCCGTCGCCACCGACGTCGGCGGCGTCGACCAGGTCGTCGTCGACGGCGAGACGGGCGTGCTCGTCCCACCTGGCGACGTCGCGGCCCTGACCGCCGGGCTGCGGCGGGCGCTGGCCGAGCGCGACCGGCTGGGCGCGGCCGCCCGCCGCCGCTGCCTGGACCGGTTCGAGATCGGCCCGGTCGCCGACCGCTGGCGCGACCTGCTGGCGACGCTGACCGACCCCGACCCCGGGCCGGCCGGGGGTGCCCGACGCCGCCCGCCCGGCCGCCGGCGTCGACACGGGCGCGGCCGCGCCCCTACCCTGGGTCGCCCAGCTGACCAGGGCGGAGGCAGCACACCGTGACCGACCAGGCTCCCGGCACCGACCGGCGCACCCGCGTCCTCATGCTCACCAAGGGCCTGGGTCGGGGCGGCACCGAGCGCCTCGTCGTCGGCGCCGCCCGGCACCTCGACCGCCGGCGCTTCGACCTCGAGGTCGCCTACCTGCTGCCGTGGAAGGACGCCTTCGTCCCCGACGTCGAGGCCACCGGGACGCCGGTCCACTGCCTCGACGGCCCCCGGCCGACCAGCCTCGGCTGGCTGCGGCGCCTGCGACGGCTCGTGCGCGACCGGGAGATCGAGCTCGTCCACACCCACATGCCGCTGCCCGCCGCCTACGCCCGGCTCGCCCTGCCCGGCCGGCGCCCGGCCTTCGTGCACACCGAGCACAACCTCTGGGACCGCTACCAGCGGCCGACCCGGTGGGCCAACGCCCTCACCTACCGCCGCAACGCCCGGGTGATCGCCGTCTCCGACGGCGTCGCGGCCTCGATCCGCTCGTCCGTCCCGGTCGAGGTCGTCGTCCACGGCGTCGATCCCACCCAGGTGGTCACCGGCCCCGCGGCCCGGCGCACCGCCCGCGACCGGCTCGGCCTCGACCCGGATGCGCCGGTCGTGGGCACGGTCGGCAACTTCACGCCGAAGAAGGACCAGGCCACCCTGCTGCGGGCCGTCGCCGCCCTGGCCGGCGACGCCGCCCCGACGCTCGTGCTCGTCGGCCTCGGCCCGCTCGAGGGCGAGCTGCGGGCCCTCGCCGGCGAGCTCGGCATCGAGCGGCGGGTCGTGTTCGCCGGCTCCCGCGACGACGTGTTCGAGCTGCTCCCGGGGTTCGACGCCTTCGTGCTCAGCTCCCGGTTCGAGGGCCTGCCCATCGCCCTGCTCGAGGCCATGGCCACCGGCGTCGCCCCCGTCGCCACCCCGGTGGGCGGCATCCCCGAGGTCATCACCGACGGCGTCGACGGGCTGCTCGTGCCGCCGGGCGACCCCGACGCCCTGGGCGCCGCGCTCGGCAAGGTGCTGCGCGACGGCGCCCTGCGGGCCGACCTGGGCGCCCGGGCCCGGGCGCGGGCCCGGGACTTCGACCTCGTCCACGCCGTCCGCCGGACCGAGGCGATCTACCGCCTGGCGCTGGGGCACGGGGCCGATGGCGGGGCGGGCGGCGACGCCACCGGCCCCGGCGCCTGACGCCCCCCGGCCCTACTCCAGGTCGACGACGACGGCCACGACCTGGCCGAAGGTGTCCTCGGCGTCGGGCGGCGCGGCGTTGAACCCGATGTGCAGCGCGCGGCCGTCGGGGGACACGGCGACGCTGTAGGAGCCGCCGAGCGACAGGTCGAGGACGTCGCGGGCCAACGGGTCCAGCTCGACCACGACCCGCTCCTCGCCGGTGGCGGTGTCGACCTCGACGAGCGGCGTGCCCTGCTCGGGCGCGTCGCCGTGCGCGCCGGGCACGTACCAGAGCCGGTCGCCCTCGGGCGACAGCGCGAGCGAGGTCGTGTACCCCCGCAGCTCGCCCAGCTCCCGCAGCGTGCCGTCGGGCTCGAGCGCGAGCAGGACCTCGGGCTCCTCGGTGGCCAGGTAGACGGTGCCGTCCGGGGCGGGCGGCGTGGCAGCCCGCAGGAACTCGCCCGGCAGCTGGATGTCCAGGTCGCCCAGCTCGCCGGTCGCCGGGTCCCAGCGGGCCAGCCGTCCGTCCGTGCGGGAGAACACGACCCGGCCGTCGGCGTCGACGGCCATGGCCCGGAAGCCCCGGTGGTCCTCCTCGTCGGGCGTGGCGAAGACCTGCTCGCCCGTGGCCATGTCGAGCACGACGAACGCCCCCCGCTGGGGGTCGAAGCGCTCGGGGTCGGCGGCCTCGGCGTAGAGCAGGCCACCCTCGGCCCAGCCGGCCAGCGAGGGCACGCCGTGGCCGGCCAGCACCGGGCCCAGGCTCTCGGTCGTGCGCCGCTCGGGGTCGATCCGCAGCAGGACGTCGCCCTCGTAGCTGCCGCCGTACTCGATGCCGTCGCGGGTGCCCCAGTAGGTCCTGGCGTCCACCTCGCCGCAGGGGCCGACGACCATCTGGGCGTGCACCTTGCCGTAGCCCCAGTCGCCGGGCTCGTGGCCGGCCACCGAGGCGACGTCGGCGACCAGCGTCAGGCGGCCGGCCTCGGGGTCGAGCTCGTAGAGGTAGCTGTTGCCGTCGCGGCCGAGGTGGTCCCCGACCGCGGAGAGCGACCGCCCGTCCGGCAGCACCACGCCCTGCCCCCACTGCGACCACGGGTCGCCCTCGTGGTCGGGCAGCGGGTGGACGGCGGCCCGGACCCGCGGCTCGCCGTCGCCGCCCTCGGCCAGCGTGACGAGCTCGGCCGACGGCCCGTCCTCCCAGGGCACGGCGCCCTCGCCCGGCTCCGGGCAGTCGGCGGGCACGCCCCCGTCGCCACCGGCACCGGCCGCCGGCGCCTCGCCGGTCGCGGTCGTCCCCGGGGGCTCGGACGCGCCGCTGTCGCCGTCGTCGCCGCAGGCGAGCAGACCCCCCGCCAGGAGGACCGCCGCCGCCAGGACGTGCCGCCGCGCCACCCGCGCACCCTAACACCGCGAACCGGTCGCCACCCTCCGGCGTCGACACGGGCGGGCCGACCACCTACCCTGTGAGCGCCACACGGTGGCAGGCAGGCGGAAGCGGGACGTGATGCGCGCAGTGCACAGCGGCGGGTGCCCCACCCACGGGACCGGCCCCGGGCCGGCGGAGGCCCGATGGGCGGTCTGACCGCGCGCCTCCGACCACCCCGCGCCGAGGAGCTGGCCCGCCACTCGTGGACCGTCGCGGCCGCGGCCTACCTGCTGGTGATGACGGTCAGCGCCAGCCGCATGTCCTGGAACACGTGGGCGCCGCTGGCCTTCGTCCCGATCCTGTTCGCCGTCACCATCCCG
>DATGPY010000322.1:0-5037 GCA_035304465.1 Acidimicrobiales bacterium
CAACTTCATCCAGAAGCGCGCCATGTCCGAGCGGGTGACCATGCGCGAGATCAGCCGGCGCGTGATCGAGGGCGAGCTCCGCCCGGACGACGCCTAGGGGTCCCCGTGTCCGGCGACCCGCTCCTGCTCGTCGACGGCAACTCGCTGACCTACCGCGCCTTCTTCGCCCTGCCCACCGACCTCGCGACCGCGTCGGGGCAGGTCACCAACGCGGTGTTCGGCTTCACGTCGATGCTCATCAACCTCATGCGGGACCACGGGCACCGGCGGATGGCCGTCGCCTTCGACCGGCCGGAGCCGACCTTCCGCCACGAGCGGGTCGAGACCTACAAGGCCAACCGCGAGGCCGCCCCCGACATCCTGCGCCAGCAGGTCGGCCTGGTGCGCGAGGTGGTCGAGACGCTGGGCATCACGCTTCTGGAGCTGCCCGGCTACGAGGCCGACGACATCATCGCCACCCTCGCCACCCAGGCCCGGGACGCCGGCATGGACGTCATCGTCGTCACCGGCGACCGCGACGTCTACCAGCTCGTCGAGGACCCGCACGTCAAGGTCCTCTACAACCGGCGGGGGGTGTCCGACTACGTCCTCTACGACGAGGCGGGCATCCAGGAGCGCACCGGCGTGCCGCCCCGGCTCTACCTGCCGTACGCCGCCCTGCGGGGCGACCCGTCCGACAACCTGCCCGGCGTGCCGGGGGTGGGCGAGAAGACCGCTGCGAAGCTGGTCAACACCTACGGCAGCCTCGACGGCATCTTCGAGCACCTCGACGAGCTGAGCCCCAAGCTGCGGGCCAACCTGGCCGAGCACGAGCAGCAGGTGCGCACGAACGCCGAGGTCATGGCGCTGGTGCGCGACGCGCCGGTCGGGGTCACCGTCGACGACCTCCTGCGCCGGCCCGCCGACGTCGAGGCGGTGCGGCGCCTGTTCGACTTCCTCGAGTTCCACAGCCTGGGCGAGCGGCTGACCGAGGCGCTCGGTGAGGACCTCGGGCTGGGCGGCCCGGCCGCGGAGGTGATCGAGGCCGAGGTCACCGAGCTCGACACGCCCGACGCCGCCGTCGCCGCGCTCGAGGCGGTCCGGACGGCGGGGGAGGGCGCCCCGCTGGCGATCGCCGCGGCGTGGACCGGCAGCGAGGGCCGCAGCCCCCTCGTCGGGCTCGCCTTCGTCACCGACGCCGCCGGCGGCTCGGTGGCGTGGCTGCCGGCGGCGCTGCTCGACGACGACCGGGTGCGGGGCGCGCTGCGGGCCCTCGTCGCCCCGGTGGCCGAGGGTGGCCGGCCGATCGCCGCCCACCAGGCCAAGGCGATCATGCGGTCGCTGCTGGCGCTGGAGGTCGACCTCCGCTCCCTGGCGGTCGACACCGCCATCGCCGCCTACCTGCTCGACCCGGGCGAGCCCCGCTACCTGCTCGACGAGGTGCTGCGCCGCTACGCCGGGGCCGAGCTGCCGGTCGACGGCGCGGCGGCCGAGGGCCAGCTCGACCTCGACGGGTCGGGCGTCAGCGACGCGCTCCGCACCGCCCGCCACGCCCTGGCGGTCGACCGGCTGGTCGAGCCGCTGGGCCGGGCGCTCGACGACCAGTCGATGCGGGCGCTCAACGACGAGATCGAGGTGCCGCTCGTGCGGGTGCTCGCTCGCATGGAGCACGTCGGGGTGGGCGTCGACGCCGACGAGCTGCGGGCCCTGCGCGACCGCCTGTCGGCCGAGGTCGAGCGCCTGCGTCGCGCCATCTGGGACGCGGCGGGCATGGAGTTCAACGTCAACTCGACGCCGCAGCTGCGGGAGGTCCTCTTCGAGAAGCTGGGCCTGACGCCCCAGAAGCGGACCAAGACCGGCTACTCCACCGACGCCGCGTCGCTGGAGAAGCTCGCCGGCCAGCACGAGATCATCGACCATCTGCTCGCCTACCGCGAGGTCGAGAAGCTCCGCTCGACCTACGGCGACGGCCTGCTGGCCGAGGTCGGCCCCGACGGGCGCATCCACGCCACGTTCAACCAGACCGTCGCCCGCACCGGGCGGCTGTCGTCCGACCAGCCCAACCTGCACAACATCCCGGTGCGCAGCGAGATCGGCCGCGAGTTCCGCCGGGCCTTCGTGCCGGCGCCCGGCTGCGAGCTGCTGGTGGCCGACTACAACCAGATCGAGCTCCGCTGCATCGCCCACCTGGCGCAGGACCCCGGTCTGATCGAGAGCTTCAACGCCGGCCGCGACATCCACACCGAGACCGCGGCGCGGGTCTTCGGGGTCGCCCCCGAGGACGTGACGATCGACCAGCGGTCGAAGGCCAAGATGGTCAGCTACGGCCTCGCCTACGGCATGGAGGCCTACGGGCTGGGCCAGCGCCTCAACATCCCGACCGAGGAGGCGGCGCTCATCCTCGAGGCCTACTTCCAGGCCTTCCCGGCCGTGCGCGAGTACATGGAGCGCACGGTGGCCGAGGCCCGCCAGCGGGGCTACACCGAGACGCTGTTCGGGCGGCGGCGCCAGATCCCCGAGCTGTCCTCGCCCAACTACCGCATCCGCCAGGCGGGGGAGCGGCAGGCCATGAACGCCGGCATCCAGGGCCTCGCGGCCGACATCTTCAAGGTGGCGCTGGTGCGCATCGACACCGCGCTCGAGGAGCGGGGGATGGACAGCGTGCTCATCCTCCAGGTCCACGACGAGGTGCTGCTCGAGGTGCCGCCCGCGGAGCACGACCAGGCGGCGAAGCTCGTCGTCGAGGCCATGTCGGGCGCGGCCGAGCTGAGCGTGCCGCTCGAGGTCAACCTCTCGTTCGGGGCCACCTGGGCCGACGCCAAGGGCTGACCCGGGTCAGCCCGGCGCCTCCAGCGCGGCCAGCGCGTCGGCGATCGGCGTGTCGCCGGAGACCAGCTCGACGGTGCGGCGGACGAGGAGGCGGCCGACGAGGACGGCGGCCAGCACGGCGGCGACGTCGTCGCGGGGGATGCTGCCCCACCCGTCGAGCTGCTCGACGATCCGCACCCGGCCGGTGCCCGGGTCGTTCGTGAGCGAGCCGGGCCGGACGATCGTCCAGGCCAGGTCGGTGGCCACCAGCGCCTGCTCGGCGTCGCGCTTGGCCTCGAAGTAGGGCCGCATGGCCTCGCCGCGGGCGTCGGGGCGGTCGGCGCCGAGGGTCGAGATCATGACGTAGCGGTCGATGCCGGCGGCCCGGGCGGCGTCGATCAGCTTCACCGCGGCGCCGTAGTCGACGGTCCGCTTGCGGGCCGGGCCGCTGCCCGGCCCGGCGCCGGCCGCGAACACGACGGCGTCCGCGCCCCGCACGGCCTCGGCCAGCGGCGCGGCGTCCTCGACGGCCTCGAGGTCGAGCACGACGGCCTCGGCCCCGGCAGCCTCGACGTCGGCGACGTGGTCGGGGTTGCGGACGACGGCCCGGGCGCGGTGGCCGTCCCGCGCCAGCAGGCGCTCGAGGCGGAGGGCGACCTGGCCGTGGCCGCCGGCGATGGCGATGTCCATGGCGCCAGACTGCCGCAACGGCCGGCCCGCGTGGGACGATCGGCGCGATGACCGACGCCGACGCCGCCGACCACTGGTTCGAGCCGCTCGCCGACCACCTCGGCGACGCCTACCTGCGGTACTCCTTCACCAAGGGGACGGCGAACGAGGTCGCGTTCCTCGTCGAGGAGCTGGGCCTGGCGCCGGGGATGCGGGTGCTCGACGTCGGTTGCGGCCCGGGCCGCCACGCGCACGCCCTGGCCGAGCGTGGGATCGAGGTCGTGGGCGTCGACATCAGCCGGCGGTTCGTCGAGCTGGCGGCGCGGGACGCCCCGCCGGGGGCGACGTTCCTGCGGGCGGACGCCCGGGACCTGCCCTTCGAGGCGGAGTTCGACGCGGCCCTCTCGCTGTGCCAGGGGGCCTTCGGGTTGGCGGGCGGCCCCGGCGCGCCGCTGGACGCCGACGGCGAGGTGCTGGCCGGGATCGCCCGGGCGCTGCGGCCCGGCGGGCGGGCGGCGGTGTCGGCGTTCTCGGCGTACTTCCAGGTGCGGTGGCTGGAGGAGGCCGACACCTTCGACGCCGAGGCGGGCGTCAACCACGAGCGCACCGAGGTGCGCGACCCGTCGGGGTCGGCGGTGCCCGCCGACCTGTGGACGACGTGCTTCACCCCCCGCGAGCTGCGGCTGCTCGCCGCGGCGGCCGGGCTGGTCGTCGACGCCGTCTGGTCGGTGACCCCGGGCGACTACCGCCGAGCCCGGCCGACGATCGACACGCCGGAGTTCCTGCTCGTCGCCCACCGGCCGAGCGCCGGCGAGGACGTGTCGGTGACCGGTCACGGGCCGTAGCGGCGGGTCGGTCCAGGCTGCTACGCTGCCGCTTCGCGCTTCGCAGCGCACCCCCGTGCCGCCCGCGACCCGCGGTCGGCGCTCCCCGTCCCGTGAAGCCTACGAAAGCCGACCTGTTCGTGTCCGACGTCCAGACAACCGACTCCGCCCCCGACCCCGACGCCAGCACGGCGACCGCCACCGCCGAGGGGCAAGACACCCCCGAGGGCTACACGCCCCGTCAGATCGTCGCCGACGACCTGGGTGGCAGCTTCGCCGACGCCATCGACGCCACACTCGTCTCGGTCGAGCACGGCGAGATCGTGAAGGGCACGGTGGTCCGGGTCGATCGGGACGAGGTCCTGCTCGACATCGGCTACAAGTCCGAGGGCGTCATCCCCAGCCGCGAGCTGTCGATCCGCAACGACGTCGACCCGCACGAGGTCGTGTCGCTGGGCGACGAGATCGAGGCCCTCGTCCTCACCAAGGAGGACAAGGACGGCCGGCTGGTCCTGTCCAAGAAGCGGGCCCAGTACGAGCGGGCCTGGGGCGACATCGAGCGCATCAAGGACGAGGACGGCGTCGTCTCCGGCCCGGTCATCGAGGTCGTGAAGGGCGGCCTGATCCTCGACATCGGGCTGCGCGGCTTCCTGCCCGCCTCGCTCGTCGAGCTGCGCCGGGTGCGCGACCTGCAGCCCTACGTCGGCAAGACGCTCGAGGCCAAGATCATCGAGCTCGACAAGAACCGCAACAACGT
>DATGPY010000323.1:0-10903 GCA_035304465.1 Acidimicrobiales bacterium
GCGCCGCCGACAGGACCTCCGCCGCCAGGCGACGACCGACCCGCTCACCCGGCTCGCCAACCGCTCGGCGTTCGAGATGCGGCTCGCCCAGGCGGAGGGTCCCGTGTCGGTGGCAGTCCTCGACCTCGACAGGTTCAAGCCGGTGAACGACTCCTACGGCCACGAGGTCGGCGACGCCGTGCTGCGGGTGGTCGCCGAGCGGCTGGCGCTGGGCGTCCGGCGCGGGGACCTGGCCGCCCGCATCGGCGGTGACGAGTTCGCCGTGGTGTTCGCCGAGGGCACCGACCATGACGACGCCGTGCGCTCGGCAGCGCGGGTGGTGGCGGCGATCGAGGGGCCCATCGCGCTCGAGGGCGGGCGGCGGGTGTCCGTGGGAGCCAGCGTCGGCGTGGCCACCGCCCCGGCCGACGAGGTCGTCCAGCGAGCCGACGCCGCCCTCTACCGGGCGAAGCGGGACAAGCGCGCCGGCCCCACGGTGCCGGTGGCGGCCGGGGCGGCGGCCCGGCCCGTCACCGCCGACCGGGCGCCGTCGCCGGCGGAGGCCTGACCAGGCGACCGCTCGGGCGCCCACCGCGGTCGGGACGCGCCGTGGGTGCCGTGTCGGCATCGGCGCCGGAGGTCGCCAGACTCGACGGCATGGCAGACCCCCGCCACGACGACGACCCCGACGCGACCAGGACGACCCCGCCGGACGACCCCGACGCGACCCGGCCCCTGGCGCCGGCGGACACCGCCGCGGACGCGACGCCGCCCGGCGCGGGACCGGACCCCGAGGCGACGGTCGTGGCGGACCCCGTCTCGGCCGAGCCGGAGCCGACGCGGATCGCCGGCCCCGGCGCCGACGACACGCTGGTGGCCCCGGGAGCCGGCGGCCCGGCTGCGACCCCCGCGACGGAGCCGGCCGGCGACCCCGAGGCGACGCAGGTGGGTGGTCCGTCCGCCGACGACCCGGACGCGACCCGGCCGGTCGAGGCGTCGCCCACCGCCCGCCTCCCGGCCGCACCGGGCGCCGCACCTCCCACCACCGGCGGACGGCCCGCCCACCGCCGGCGCCGCCGGGCACAGGTCGAGCGGCGCCGGCGGGCCCTGCTGGCCGGCTTGGCCGCCGCCGTCCTCGCCGCCGGCGTCGCCGTCGCCCTCACCTGGCGCGACGGCAGCGCCGACCGCGCCGGCCGGGAGACGACGACCACGGAGGACGCGTCGACCACGACGACATCGACCACACCGACGACCGGTGCCACGCCGTCGACGGCCGACGAGTCGCCGGCCGCGCCACCGCCGACGGAGCCGCCGGCCACGACCACGCCGTCGACCGCCCCGCCCACCACCGATCCCGCGCCCACCACCACGCCGACCACCGCGGCCCCGACGACCACCACCCGCCCGCCGCGGACCCCGACGACCACCGCGCCGACGACCACCACGACGACGGCCGACGAGGGGACCACCCCGCGCCCGGGCCCGGCGGACGGCGCGGAGGGTGCCCGCAGCGGGGACGGGACCACCCGCGCCGGTGGGTCAGAGGGCGTGCCGGCGCCGTAGCAGGCGCAGCGACCACCAGCCGGGGAGCACGACCGCCCAGTTGGTGAGCAGCCGGAACACCAGCACGGCGGGCGTCGCCACGGCGGGGTCGACGCCCGCGCCGCTGAGCCCGCCGATCAGCGTCGCCTCCACTGCGCCGAGGCCGCCGGGCGTCGGCGCGGCACCGGCGACGGCCTTGCCGCCGAACAGCACGGCGCCCATCACCGCGATGCCCACCGACGCGCCGAAGGCCCGCAGCACGAACCACAGGCAGGCGAGCTGGATGACCGAACCCGCCACCGACGACACCAGCATCGTGACGCCCCGGCGGGGGTCGGTGGCCAGCTCGGCGAGCGACGACCAGGCCCGGCGCACGACCGGCGCGGCACGGCCGCCGATCAGCCGGCGCAGGGCGGGCACCGCGACCACGAGGCCGACGAGGCCCAGGGCGACGCCGGCGACCACCAGCAGCTCCGAGCGGCCCGGCCAGGGGAGGCGGGCGTCGGACCGGCCGGCCCAGGTGACGAACACGACGATGATCGCCGCGCCGGCGATGCCGTTGGCCAGCGCCACCAGCGCCATCGTCGTGGCCGCGTCGGTGGCGCCGTAGCCCGAGCGCTGCAGGAACCGGATGTTCGTGCCCAGCCCGCCGACGTTGTTGGGGGTCACCCGGTTGAGGGCGGCGGCGGCCAGCTGGGTGAGGTAGGTGAGGCCGAAGGGCGGGCGCAGCGGCGTCGCCGCCCGGAAGGTGACCGTCGAGGTGACGTACCACAGCGGCATCAGCACGGTGACCGGCAGCAGCCACGGCCAGTCGGCCTCGGCCATCGCCCGACCGGCGTCCGCGAGCGACGTCAGCTGCGGCAGGAGCACCGAGAGCACGACGACGCCGGCCACCAGCAGCAGCACCGTCGACCGCTGGACGCGGGCCAGCCGGACGAGCTCGACCTCGCCGGCACCGGTCACCCGGCGGGCCTCGTCGCGGACGGCCCGGAGCGCCCGCTCGCTGCCCCGGAGGCGCAGGCGGGTGGCCAGCGGCAGGGCCGGCACCTGCACGTAGGGGAGCGCCGCGACCAGCGCCTCGTCGCCGAGGGCGTCGTGGCAGGCCGCGACCGCCGCCTCGGGGCCCACCTGCAGCGCCGTCGAGACCAGGAGCGTGGCCCGGTCGACGAGCAGCAGCGGTTCCGGCGCGTCGAGCACGGCCCCGGCGAGGTCGCGGATCCACGCCCGCCCCTCGCCGTCGGCGGTCACCGCCCGCGTGTCGAGCGCGCCGTGGGCCACCCGGGCGGCGTGCAGGCGACCCGCCGCCCGCCAGGCCGCCACCAGCGCGTCGTGCGGGACGTCGTCGCCCAGGTCGGCGAGCGCCGTGCCGGTCACCGGTTCGTGGGCCACCAGCGCCGCGCCCCGGCCGGCGCGGGCGACGGCGACCGGGCGCGCGACCGGCACCCCGAGGCGGTCGAGCCACAGGGCGACGAAGGCGGTCCGCTCGGCGACCAGCTCGACCGGTGGGAACGTCCCCGCCGCCGACGCGGTGCGGGACCGGATCCGCTGGTAGAGGCGGGCGACGACGTCGCGGTCCCGGTCGTTCTCGCTGTGGACGTCGACGTCCACCTCCGGCGGCAGCGGCGAGCCGCCGCCGGCGGTCAACCGGGCCCGGTACGAGCGGGAGGCCCCCGCCGCCCGCGGCCGCTCGGTCAGCGCGACGACGGCCAGGCCGTTGCGGCGCAGCGCCTCCACGACGGCGGTGCCGCCGGGCGCCAGGTCGGGCGACCCCACGACGAGCAGGGCCGCCGACCCGGCGGTGAGCCCGACGCCGTAGGCGACGACGACGTCGAGCGGCAGGTTCGTGCCCGACACGATCCGGACGACCGTGAACACGCCGAGCAGGCTCCACAGGGGGCGCCCCCAGCGGGGGCCGGTCCACCGCACGGTGACGACCACGGCCGCGGCCGCGCCGGCCAGGTAGGCCGAGGTGGGGAAGGCGCGGCCGGAGATCCAGCCCTCCCGCTCCACCAGCGCCTGCCACGACGCCGGCTGGGCCTCGTCGACGACCGTGTGGCCCAGCACCGAGGTGACGGCGGCCGCCGCAGCCGCACCCAGGGCGCTGCCCGCGAGCCACCGCGGCGCCCGGGCCACGAGCGCCGTGGCGACCAGCACCGCCGGGGCGAGCACCGCGGCCAGCTGGGTCAGCCCGATCGCCGCGGTGCGGGCGGCGGCGGGCAGGCGGCCGACCGAGCGGGCCAGGTCGGCCTGCATGCCCCCGAGCGTGTCGGTGGCGACGGCGGCCAGCAGGGCACCGGCGACGGCGAGGGCGGCACCCGCCAGGCCGCGCACGGTGTCCACCGCCGCCCATCGCTCGACGTGCCGGTCGAGCTCGGTGACGGTCGCGCCGTGCGCCGCGGGCACCGCCTCGGAGGGGCGTGCGGGTGCCGCCGGCATGGGCGAAGTATCCCACGCCGCGCGCGCACCGCCACGGACCGTCGCAAGCGGTGCCGGGTCGCCGGGCCGCTCGGGTCAGAGGCCCTCGTCGGGGGTCCGGGCGAGGACCTCGCCCTCGGCCTCGGGCGCTCCGCCCTCGTCACCGTCCCGGGGGTCCCGGGAGACGTGCACCGGGCCGTGGCCGATGCCCCGCCGCATCGGCAGCGCGGCCAGCACCGCCAGCCCGGCGAGGACGGCACCGATCCAGAAGGCGGGCGGGAAGCCGTCGACCCGGCCACCGTAGACCGTGGCCATGACGGTGATGCCGAAGGCCACGCCGAGCTGGCCGGTCAGCCGCTCGGCGGCGCCGGCCATCCCCAGGTCGCGGTCGTCGACGGCGTCGGCCAGGGCGGTGGTGAGCGCCGGACGCAGCAGCCCGTAGCCGACGCCCTGGAAGATGAAGCCGACCCCGACGACGACCGGGAGCGAGTCGGCCGCCGACCCGACGGCCAGGCCGACCATGCCGAGGCCGAGCGACGCGCATCCGGCGATGACGCCGGTGCGGCTGCCCGCCACGCCCGCGACCCGCCCGCCGACGGGGGAGAAGAGGGCGAACAGGGCGGGGCGGATGGCGAGGATCGGCACCGAGCTGGTGAGCGTGTAGCCGAACTGCTCGACGAGCAGGAGGCTGGCGATGAAGAACCCGCCCATGTAGGACGCCCCCGAGAGGAAGCCGCTGGTCAGCGACGAACGCACGTCCCGGTGGCGGAAGAACGCCAAGGGGACGAGCGGTGTCGGCGCCCGGCGCTCGACCGCCGTGAAGGCGACGAGGCCGACGGCCCCGGCGGCCACGCACCCGACGACGGACGGGCTGGTGATCCCCCACTCGGGCGCCTGGTCGACCCCGAGGAGCAGGGGGCCGACGCCGGCGGCGAGCACGACCGCCCCGGGGACGTCGAAGGACGCCTCCCGCCGTGGCGTCTCGCGCAGCACGACCCACGAGGCCGCCACCGGAACGACCATGAGGACGGCCTGCATGACGAACAGCATCTGCCAGCCGAGGGCGTCGATGACCGGTGCGCCGACGGTCAGGCCGACGACCGGCGCGCCGGCGCTGGTCATCGCCCACCACCCCATCGCCCGGGCGCGCTCGGGGCCGCGGTGGACCGAGTTGATGAGGGCGAGGGAGCTGGGCATCGTGCTGCTGCCCGAGACGATGGCCAGCGTGCGCCACGCGATGAGGACGGCCGGGTTCGTGGCGGTGGCCGACAGGGCGGTGGCGACGGTGGCGAGCGCGAACCCGCCGACGAACATCCGCCGGTGCCCGTAGAGGTCGCCGAGCTTGCCCAGCACCGGCAGGGCCAGGGCCGAGGCGAGGATGGGCAGCGTGACCAGCCAGGCGAGCGACGCCTGGCCGACGCCGAAGTCCTCGGCGATCGTGGGGATGGCGAGGGTGAGGACGGTGACGGGGAAGGTCGTCGCGAACAGCCCGCTGATGGCGACGACGAGCACCGCCCGGGGGTAGCGGCCGGTGGCGTCGAGCCGGGCGGAGACGCGTTCGCTCAGGGTGAGGGGGGTAGCGTCCGTGGTCACGTCACTCCGTCGGGCGCGGGGGGTCGGCGTGCGTCATGGGTTCGACAGAACGCTAAACCCGGACGGCCCGCGTCCCGAAAATCCGCGGCGGCGCCGGGGCCGGGCCGGCGGATGTCGGCCGGGGCCGGCGCCGGCCGTACGCTTCCCGGCCGTGCCCGTCGTCCACGCCGATGCCCTGCTCGCGGACCTGACCACCCTCCGCCTCGGCGGCCCCGCCCGCCGGCTGGTCGAGGTGACCACCGAGGACGAGCTCCTCGACGCCGTGCGGTCGGTCGACGCGGCGGGCGAGCCGCTGCTCGTGCTCGCCGGGGGGAGCAACGTCGTCGTCGCCGACGAGGGCTTCGACGGCACCGTCGTGCGGGTCGCCACCCGCGGCGTCACCGTGGGTGCGGCAGGTCGGGACGGCGCGGTCCGCGTCACCGTCGCCGCCGGCGAGCCGTGGGACGACGTCGTCGCCCGGGCCGTCGCCGAGGGGTGGTCGGGGATCGAGGCCCTCTCCGGCATCCCCGGCTCGGCCGGGGCCACCCCGATCCAGAACGTCGGCGCGTACGGCCAGGAGGTGGCCGACACGATCGTGCGGCTGCGCGCCTGGGACCGGCGGCGGCGGGAGGTGCGGACGCTCCCCGCCGCCGAGTGCGGGTTCGGCTACCGCACCAGCGTGTTCAAGGGCGACGACCGCCACGTCGTGATCGACGTGACCTTCGAGCTCCCGGCGACCGCCGCGGGGTCGCCCGTCCGCTACGCCGAGCTGGCCCGCCGCCTCGACGTCGAGCTGGGCGACGTGGCGCCCGCCGCCGAGGTGCGGGAGGCGGTGCTCGAGCTGCGCCGGGCCAAGGGCATGGTGCTCGACCCCGACGACCACGACACCTGGAGCGCGGGGTCGTTCTTCACCAACCCCGTCGTCGAGCCGTCGCGGGTCCCGCCCGGCGCGCCGGCCTGGCCCCGGCCCGACGGGCGGGTGAAGGTCAGCGCCGCCTGGCTGATCGACCACGCCGGCTTCGGGCGCGGGTACCCCGGCCCGGGTGGTCGGGTGTCGCTGTCGACCAAGCACGCGCTGGCCCTGACCAACCGGGGCGGGGCGACGACCGCCGACCTGCTGGCGCTGGCCCGGACGGTCCGCGACGGCGTCCGGGCCCGCTTCGGCATCGAGCTCGTCAACGAGCCGACGCTCGTGGGCTGCTCGCTCTGAGCCGGCGGCCCACGGCCGGCCCCGCCCCGGGGCCGTCAGGGACGGCGGCCGAGGAAGGCCAGGAAGCGGGCCTGGGCGTCCGCGCCCTCGGGCGCCGGCACCTCCGGCCCGAAGGCGCCCGGGCCGCGCAGCACGTCGCCCATCGCTGCCAGCTCGCCGTGCACCCTGGCCACCTCGTCCGCCGGCAGCGTCACCTCCAGGCCCGCCGCCCGGGCGAGGTCCCAGCGGTGGACGAGCAGGTCGGCGCACACGAACCGGTCGATCCCCTCGGCGAAGCTCATGTGCCCGAACACGGCGCCCTCGAAGGTCGCCCCGGCGGCCGCCGGGTCGTGCAGGTGCCGGCTGACGACGGCGCGGGCGGCGGCGAACGCGCCGGCCGGGTCGTCCTCCACCGGGGGCACGTCGCCCAGCACCCGCCCGACGAAGCCCTCGAACAGGCGGTGGTTGTCGACCATGTGCGCCACGACGTCCCGGGCGGTCCAGCCCTCGCAGGGCGACGGCGCGCCCCACCGGTCGGCCGGCACGGCGGCGATCGTGGCGGCGAAGTCGGCGGCGAGTCGGTCGTAGCGTTCGGCGATGTCGGCCATGGGGCCACGGTGCGCCGGCCGCCGGCCCGACGTCTTGAAGGAACGCGACCGGGCCGGAGGAGGGGCGTCGGTACCCTGGCGGGCGTGGTGCGATCGGTCCGGGAGGACGCCCGCGGCATCGTCGCGCCGGATCTCGGCCTGCAGCGGTTCCGGCTCGACCGGTTCCCACCCTCGCCCGAGGTGGCCCGCCTCGTCGACCGCTACTGGGTCGTGACCTGGGATCTGCGGGGCCAGCCGTCGCACACCCAGCACGTGTTCCCGCACCCGGTCGTGAACGTGACCTTCCAGGACGGCGGGCCGGGCCTGGTCACCGGCATCAGCACGACCGTCCTGGCCCGGACGCTCTCGGGCGCCGGGCGGGTGCTCGGCATCATGTTCCGCCCCGCCGGCTTCCGCCCGCTGCTGGGACGGCCGATGGCCACGATCCGCGACGCCACCCTGGGCTGGGCCGCCGTCGTCGGCGCCGGGCCCGCGGGCGAGCTGGCCCGACGGGTGGCCGAAGCCCCCGACGGCGCCGCCATGGCGGCCGCCGCCGACGCTGCGCTCGCGCCGTTGGTGCCCGCCGGCCACCAGCCCTGGGAGGACACCGCCGCGCTGGTCGAGCGGGTGGCGGCGGACCCGGCCTTCCTCACCGTCGCCGACCTCGCACGGGAGGCGGGTACGACCGCCCGCGAGCTGCAGCGCCGGTTCGCCGACCACGTGGGCATCGGGCCCAAGGCGGTGATCCGTCGCTACCGCCTCTACGAGGCCGCCGAGCGGGCCCGGGGACGGGAGCACGTCGAGTGGGCCGCGCTGGCCGCGTCGCTCGGCTACAGCGACCAGGCCCACATGAGCCGCGACTTCACCGCCACCTTCGGGATGCCGCCCGGCCGCTACCTGGCGGCGAACCGCCCGGCCGGCGCGTGAGGGGGCGAGCGCGGCGCTGTCGGCGCCCGGGCGAGGGGTGCGCGGCGTCGAGGCGCCGGGGCGGCTGCGCTCACCGCGGCGCAGGACGGGTCGACCGCGCTCGGTCCCGAGGGGGTGACCGGCGAGGAGCGGGCCGCTGCCGTGGTCGAGCTCCGGCCCCGGCCCACCGGCGCCGCCGGTGGCGGACGGCCCGCTCAGGTCCGGGATCCGGCGACGGCGACGGCCTCGACGATGCGGTCGCGTACGGCGACGGCGTCGACGTCCACGGCGACGCGGGCGGTGGAGGCCCCCGGCCCGGCGGTCAGCAGCCCGGCGGTCAGCAGCCCGGCGGGATCGCGGCCGGTGGGCCGGCCGACGAACCGCTCCTCCCACGCCAGCAGGCCCGGCTCCAGCGCGGCGACCGCCGCGACGGCGTCGTGGAGGACGGCGCCGCCGTCGGCCGTCGGCCGCCGTGCCGCGAGCTCGGCGCAGAACGCGGCGACGGGCCCGCCGGCGGCCCACCGGCGCAGGTCGACCGCCCGCAGCGCGACCCGGCCGGTCACGTCGACGGGCACGACGGCCACCGCCGGAACCCCGGCGACGACCTCCTCGACCGCGGCCGGGTCGGCGGCGGCGTTGAACTCGGCCACCGCGGTGTCGCCGCTCGAGCGGGGCGCGAGCGCCCCGCCCATCCAGACGACGCGCTCGACGCGCGCCCCCCGGCGCAGCGCCGCGGCGACGGCGGTGAGCGGCCCCAGCCCGAGCACCGCGCCCCCGACCGGCTCGTCGTCGGGCGCCGGCGCCGCCTCCGGGCCCGGCGCGCCCAGCGGCAGGCGTGCCGCCAGGCCGCCGAGGCCGTCGGTCCCGTGGGCGTGCCGGTGCCGGTGGATGGGCCGCCCGTCCAGCGCCACCGAGGGCCCGAGCGCCACGGGGACGTCCAGGCCGAGCAGGCGGGCGATCCCGGCGGCGTTGCGGTGGGCGACCGGCGCGGGGACGTTGCCGGCGCCGGCCACGATCCCCCGCACGGCGCCCGCAGCGGCGAGGACCGCGAGGGCGACGGCATCGTCCACACCGGGGTCGCAGGTCACCACCCAACCGCGGGCGCCCATGGAGGCATGGTCGCGCCCGGCGCCGCCCGGCGGGGAGGGCGGCCGGTCAGGCGGCCCGGCGGGCGGCGACGACGGGCAGGCGCACCAGGTCGGGGAACCGGTCGTCGTCACCGAGGGCCAGGAGCCGCTGCCACACCCGCTGCACCACCTTGCGGACGGCGGCCTCACCCAGGCCGAAGCGGGCGGCGACGGTGACGGCGGGTCGGCGGTTGCCCGCGGCCACCTCCTCCAGGTGGGTCAGCCACACCGCGGCGTCGCGGGGGCTGGCGACCTCGTCGAGCGCGGCGGCCAGCTGGGCCGCCCGGCGATCGCGCTCGGCCACCCGCCGCAGTGTGGCGAGCGCGTCCTCGACGACGTCCTCCGGGTCGACGGCCCACGTGGCGGTCGCCGCCGTGAGACCGGCGGCCGACGACGCGTGGCGGGCGGCGAGCACCTCGTCGAGCGGGTCGGCGAAGGTGCCGGCCCAGTCCCGCACGACGCCGGCGACGCGGTCGCGCGCCCATGTC
Source organism: Acidimicrobiales bacterium (assembly GCA_035304465.1). GTDB lineage: Bacteria > Actinomycetota > Acidimicrobiia > Acidimicrobiales > VFJN01 > ZC4RG19. Next base: position 9,806 of record DATGPY010000323.1, read on the forward strand.
CACGGGGCCGCACCGTCCGGCCGCCAGCTCCCGGCGCACCGCGCGATGGCGACGATGGCGTCGAGCACGAGGCCGTCGAGGTCGTCCCGGGTGGCCGGGAGGCCGAGGCGGCGGAGCTCGCCCTGCACCTGGCGCCGGACCGGCCGGTCGGCGAGGCCGGCGAACCGCCAGATGGCGGCCCGGTCGCCGGCGGCGACCGCGGCCAGGGCCGCCGCGACGCCGGCGGGGTCGGGGTCGTCGTCGCGCGGGTCGGTGGCGGGGCGGCCGACGGGGGCCGGGGCCGGCCCGGCGACGGCCCGGGGGGTCGTGTCCGTGGTGGCGGGAAGCGTCTGCATGCCGGGTCCGTCGACACCCGGCCGGCGGTGTGACCGCGCCGCTCCGACGTTGTCACACCCCGTCGGTTGAATCCGGGGCCCGTGGAGGCGCACCGGCGCCCGGCGGCCGGCCGCCCCGCGGAGTCACGACGATCCCGTACCGACGAGGTGGTGGTGGAACCGATGACCGAACCCCCGACGATTCCCGAGGCCGCAGCGCTGTTCCTGACATCGGCCGAGGGCCGCGCCGCCGTCCGCCGGGCCCGTGCCCGGGCGGGCCTGCCGCCGGCGGTCGAGGACGACCTCGCCCAGGAGGTCCTGCGCCGGCTCACGGTGGCCGCCGGCCGCCTGCGGGAGGTCGGCAACCTCGCCGCCCTGGTCACGACCGTGGCCCACCGGGCCGCCGTCGACCTGCTGCGGGGCCGGGTCCGCGGCCCGCAGGAGATCGTCCGCCCGACGCTCGTCGACCCCGACGTGGAGGTGCGGGTCCCGTCGCTCGACGGCGCCTCGCCCCTCGACGTCGAGGCCGACGTCGTCGGTGGCGCCCTGCTGGCCGACGTCCGCCGGCGCGTCCTCGCGGCCGCCGCCGACGACCCGGCCCGGGCGGCCGCGGCCCTCGCCTTCCTCGCCATCACCTGCGACGGCGCGGTGCCGGGCGACGACTGCCCCCGGCCCGCCGGCGGCGCCTCGCCCGATGAGGCGGCCACCTGGGCGGCCCTCTGGTACGCGGGCCACCGCGACTGCTTCACCGTCACGCCGACGGTCGGCGCCGCAGCGGTCCGCA
>DATGPY010000324.1:0-16793 GCA_035304465.1 Acidimicrobiales bacterium
CTGCACGCCGACGTTGTCCCACGGCACCCGGGCGAAGCCGTCCTCGCCGACGCCGTAGACGTTCACGGCGTCGCCCCAGTGGGTCCACTCGACGCCCTCGGTGCCCTGGGCGAGCTTGTCGATGTCGTCGACGTCGGTGAAGGTCGGGTTCATCGCCAGCGGGGTGAGCCCGAACCACCCCGGCTTGCACTCCATGAGCGCCGGCGCCCGCGAGCCGGGGGCCCGCTCCATGACCTGGTAGCCGAACTGCTCCATCAGCGCGTAGAGCGCGTTCCACTGCTGGATCTCGCTCTCCGACAGGTTCTGCGGGGCGGCCGTGCCGTTCAGCCCGATGACCGCCTGGCGCACCTCGGGGTCGCGCCAGCGGGGGTTGTCGCGATCGGTGACGTCGAAGTAGTGCTCCAGCAGCTCGCAGTCGCCGACGTGGATGGTCTGGGTGACCATGTCGGAGTACGAGTACTGGGCGATGGCGGCGTCGATCAGCCCCGGGTGGTTCTGGGCGTAGACGTACTGCTGGATCGCGCCGCCGGAGCCGCCGACCCCCACGGTGTAGTCGGGCACGCCGTGGGTCTCGACGAAGTGCTCCTTCACCATGAGCGCCGTCTCGCCGCCGACGACGAGGTTGTAGTGGGTGCTGGTGCGGGTGCCGCTCGACCACACGACGGCGTGGCCGCCGCCCAGCAGGTCGGCGGGCAGCATGGCGCCGGTGCTGATGGTGCCCTGGTGGTGGCCGATGCCGACGCCGCCCTGGAAGCTGTAGACGAGCCGGCGGTTCCACAGCGAGTCGTCCGGCTCGGTCGGGTCGGCCTCGCCCACCGGCGCCAGCACGGCCACGCTGTAGATGAACCGGTTGATCGTGCCGACCTCCCAGCGCACGACGAACGGGACGGTGTGCCCGTCGAGCGTCGTCGTCGTGGCCACGTCGGCGGGCGGCGAGGACGGGTCGTCGAGCCAGTGGAACGCGCCGTCGGTCGCCGACCGGTAGAGGTAGCCGTACCGGGTCTCGGCCTCGCAGTCCTTGCTCCAGCCGACGATCGTCGCCTCGTCGGTGGGGTAGCCCCGGGCGTCCTGCGGGTAGCTGCCGTCGGGGCCCTCGGCGGCCACCGGGATGCCGATCCCGTCCTGGTTGTCGACCAGTGGCTGGCCGAGCAGCGGCCGGCCGTCGAAGCGGGCCCGGGCGGTGGCGCACACGAACGGCTGCTGCTGCGGCCCGGAGAAGATCGGCCCCTGGCGGGGGTGGTTGACGAGCGTCACGGTCGCGGGGTGGGGCCGCCCCTGGCCCCGCCGGCGGGTGGAGGCCACGTGCAGCTCGTTCTCGCCCTCGTCCAGGCCGTCGACCAGCCCCACCATCGTGCGGCCCTCGGCCTCGAAGGCGTCGGTGACGTCGTCGCCGTCAACGGTGACCCGCACGTCGTCGACGTCGGTGCCCCGGGGGATCGTCACCTGGACCAGCGCGTCGCCGCCGGAGACCTGCGCCGGGTCGCTGGAGAGCACCTCGACGCGGAAGCGGGCGGCGCCACCGCCGCCGCGCCCGTGGCCGTCACCCCCGGCGGCCGCCGGGCCGGCGCCGGCGAGCGTGGGCGCGAGCAGCGCCGGGGCGATGAGCCCGAGCGCCGCCCGGCGTGCTCGCCGCCGCAGCCCTCTGGATCGGTGCGGCGACGGCTGCATGGACCCCCCTCCGCGCGGACCGCCCCTCCTCGGCCCGCGCGCTGACGCACCCTAACGGGTGACCTGCGTCACGTGCAACGCCGATCGCGGCCGGTCCGCCACCCGCCAGCGCCGCCACCCGGCGGACCGCGTGGCCCGCCGCCGTCAGCCGGGTGGCAGCCGCACGTCGCGCTCGCCGGCGGCCAGGGCCGCGCTCAGACGTCGCATGCCCGCCAGCCAGCGGTCGCGGTCCGCGGCCCGTCGCTGCTCGAAGGTGGCGACCTCGGGGTGGGGGAGGATGAGGAACCGCTCCGCTCGGAGCCCCTCGACGACCGCGTCCGCGACCTGCGCGGGCGACAGGACGCCCTGCACGGCGGCCGCGGCGCCCGGCCCGAGCGCCCCGCGGCCGCCCGCGCCGTCCTCGTCGCCGGTCGCGAGGCCCCCGCGCAGCATCGGCGTGTCGACGGCCATCGGGCACACGCACGACACCTTCAGCCCCTGGTCGCCGTAGGTGATCGACAGCCACTCGGCGAAGGCCACCGCGGCGTGCTTGGTGACCGAGTAGGGCGCATCGCCCGGCTGGGACAGCAGGCCCGCGGCCGACGCGGTCGACAGCAGGTAGCCGCCGCCCCGGGCCAGCATCCGGGGCACGAGCGCCCGGGCGGCGTAGACGTGGGCGAGCACGTTGACCGACCAGACCCGGGCCCAGGTCTCGTCGTCGGCCTCGAGCCCGGCGCGCCCCAGGATCCCGGCGTTCGACGCGAAGAGGTCGATCGGGCCGATCTCCTCCTCGGTGTGCTCGACGAGCGCCTCGACGTCGGCCTCGACGGTCACGTCCGCGGTGCGGGCCACCCCCCGGTCGCCGATCTCGCCGGCCACGGCCAGGGCCCCGTGGGCGTCGCGGTCCACGACGACGACCGCCCGGGCGCCTTCGGCGGCGAACCGCAGGCACATCTCGCGCCCGATGCCGCTGGCGCCGCCGGTGACCACGCAGACGCGATCGCGAAGCTCCATGGCGCCGATGCTAGGACCGGCCCGCCACGTGGCCGAACCGGGCGGGCTCGGAGCGTGCGGGCCGGTCGTCGCGTGGCGCGGTGGTCAGCCGGCGCCGACGGCGGCCCGGATCGTGGCCTCGGCCGAGGCCCGTCGGTCGCGCCCCCACGGCAGCGGCATGAGCACGGGCACCTCGACGCCGGCGTCGGCGTACGCCCGCACGGTGGCGTGCACGGTCTCGGCGTCGCCCATGACGTCGATGGCGTCGACCATCCGGTCGCTCACCGCCGCCACCGCGCCGGCCCGGTCCCCGGCCTCGAACCGGGCCCGGATCTCCGCCACCTCGTCGGCGAAGCCGGCCCGCTCGAAGTTGCGGGCGTAGCTGTCCACCACGGCGTAGGAGAACAGGTCCCGCCGGGCGAGCTCGATGCCCTCCTCGCGCTCGCAGACCCCGGCGTGCACGTAGGCGTAGATCGTGGCGTCGCCGCCCTTGCGGACCTGCTCGACCGACCAGGGGACGTGCGAGGCCGGCAGGTAGTTGAGCAGCACGCCGTCGGCGATCTCGCCCGCCAGGCGCAGCATGCCGGGGTTGAGCGCCCCGACGACGATCTTGGGCCGCCGCTCGCCCAGCCGCACCCCCAGCCGGAAGCCCTTGACCTGGTAGAAGTCGCCGGCGAAGTCGACCTTCTCGCCCGACAGGCACCGGCGCAGCAGCGTGACGTACTCCCGGACGTGGTCCAAGGGCCGGTCGGTCCAGGGCACGCCGTGCCAGCGCTGGGTGACCACCGGTGACGAGATGCCGATGCCGAGCAGGATCTCCCGGTCGGGGTGCAGCGCCTGCAGCGTGGCCCCGGCCATCGCCACGACCATCGGGGTGCGCAGCTGCAGGGCCAGCACGCCGGTGCCCAGGTCGAGCTCGGGGGCTGCGGCGCCCGCGGCGGCCAGCACCGAGAAGGCCTCGGGGCCCGTCGTCTCCGCGGTCCAGAAGCTGGAGTAGCCCAGGTCGGCCGCGGTGCGGGCCGTCGTGACGGCGAGGTCGGGGCCGAGGCCCATGAGCGAGGCGAAGGTGACGCCGATGCGTTCGGTGGCCATGGGACATGTCTAGCTGCCGGGCCCGCGCCGTCCGGCCTCGGCGGCGGCCGGCCGAGGGCCGGGGCCGCCGGCCGCCGGTGTGCCGCGCACCGCCGCGCCGGGCCGTAGCATCGGCTCCCATGGAGCTGACGGCGGCTGAAGCTCGCGTGCTCGGATGCCTCATCGAGGAGGAGGCGGCCGCGCCCGACGCCGTCCCGCTCACGCTCAACGCGCTGCGGCTGTCGTGCAACCAGACGGTCGGGCGCGTCCCGGTCGTCGCCTACGACGACCGCACGGTCGAGGACACGCTGCTCTCCCTCAAGTCGCGGGGGCTGGCCCGCTTCGTCCCGCCGACGCCCCAGGTGCCCACCACCCGCTACCGCCACCGTGCCGACGAGCGCTGGCGCATGGGCCGGGGCGAGCTGGCCGTGCTCGCCGTGCTCCTGCTCGGGGGCGTCCAGACGCAGTCCGAGATCCGGGCGAAGGCCCAGCGCCTCGTGCCCGGGATGACCGCCCCCGAGGTGGACGCCGTGCTCGACGCCCTCGCCGCCCGCACACCGCGGCCCTTCGCCGCTCGGGTCGGCACGCCCGGGGCCGGCCGGGAGACCCGCTGGGTCGAGGTGCTGACCGGCCCGCCCCCGGCCGTCGACGCCGAGGACGAGCCCGCCGCCCCCGCCCCGCCGTCGCGGGTGCCCGCCGAGCTGACCGCACCGTCCTATGCCGACCTCGTCGCCCGGGTCGCCGACCTCGAGCGCCGGCTGGCCACCGCCCTCGACGCCCCCCGGGGACGTGACTGGGGGGCCGAACCGCTGCCGCCGGCCGCCGCGGCGCCGACGCCGGCGCCGCTCGAGGCCCGCTCCTCACTGCACCGGGCGGGCGACGTCGTCGACGACCCCCGCACCGCCGTCCACCACGAGCCGCTACGCGGCCTCGGCGCCGGCCCGGCGCCGCCCGTCGACGTCCGGGCCCTCGCGGACCGCGTGGCCGACCTCGAGCGCCGGCTCGCCCGCATCGAGGCCGAGCTGGGCGCCCTGCGCTGAGCGGCGCGGCCATCCGCCCGCCGGGCCACGGGTCAGAAGCTGCCGGTGCGGGTGAGCACGTAGGGCTCGGCGGTCCGCACGGGGCCGTCGGCCCGCACCACGACCTCGAAGCTGGCCCGGTCGGCGTCCGCGTCGCACTGGGCCCCGCCGAGCACGACCGTCGCCGGCACACCCTCGTCGGCGACGTCCTCGGCCACCACCGTGCCGCTGTGGTCGACCACCTCGAGGACGAGGGTCATCTCGGGCGGCGCCTCCAGCGTGATCTCGACCTCGCCCGCGCACAGGTGCTGCGCCGGGTCCTCGATCACGAGCGGGTACCGGTCGACGTCGTCGCGGGGGACGATGTTGGCCTCGATGCGGGTGTCGAGCCCCCGGCCGTCCTGGTCGTCCGCCTCGGCCTCGCAGCCGTTCTCCGGATCGCCGTCGTAGTCGTCGTAGCCGTCGAGGCAGCGGGTGCCGTCGGTGTTGGGGGCCGGCGCGGACGCACCGCACGGTTGGTAGGGCAGGTCGGCGCAGGGCTCGTCGGCGTCCGCCCTGCGCGGCTCCTCGCCGCCGGTGGGGTCGGTGGCCCCGGGCATCGGCAGGGGCCGCACCACGTCGGAGTCGCCGTCCCCGCCGCCACCCGACCCGCCGACCGCCATCCCGGCCGCCACGGCGGCGGCGGCGAGCCCGCCGGCCACCAGGGCCCACACGCGCCACGACCGCGACCGGTCGGCCGTCGCGGCCTCCGGGTCGTCCGCCAGCTGCTCGGCGGTCGGGCGTCGCTCGGGCCGGGGGTCGAGCATGCGGCGCAGCAGCCGCCGGAGCGACGCCGGCAGGTGCCGGGGCACCTTGGCGACCTTGCCGCTCGCGGCCCGCACCATGAGCAGCGCCGGGTCGCCGTGGCCGAAGGGCCCCTCGCCGGTGGCGGCGAACAGCAGGGTCGCACCCAGCGAGAACACGTCGGTGGCCGGCGTGACCTGCTCGCCCCGGGCCTGCTCGGGCGCCATGAACCCCGGGGTGCCCACGACCATGCCCGTGGCCGTGAGCCCGTGGGTGTGGTCGCGGCTGATGGCGACGCCGAAGTCGGCCAGGCAGGGCTCGCCCCGGTCGTCGAACAGCACGTTGGCCGGCTTGATGTCCCGGTGGACGATGCCGGCCCGGTGCGCCGACGCCAGCGCCCCGATGAGCCGCCGGGCCTGGCGCTCGACCTCGGCCGCGGGGGCCGGGCCGTGCTGGGCGACCCGCTCGGCCAGGCTGCCCGCCGCCATGTAGGGCATGACGAGGACGATCTCGTCGCCCTCGTCGATGACGTCGAGCAGCCGGACGATGTTCGGGTGGTGCAGCTTGCGCAGCACCTCCGCCTCGCGCAGCAGTCGTTGCCGGGCCCGGGCGATCTCGGCGGCCGAGCCGTGCAGGGTCAGTCGCTTGAGCGCGACCTTCTGCCCCGCCTCGTCACGGGCGAGGTCGACGACGCCCATGCCGCCGCGTCCCAGGCGGGCGATCAGGTCGTAGCTGTGGCCGCTCACCAGGCCGCAAGGCTACGACGGCCGCGAGAGGCCCCGGTGCGCGCAACCCGGCGGCGTGTCGGGCCGAGCGCCCCCGGTGGTGGGCCCCATGTCGTCACGGGTCGCCGAAGGCCCGATATGGTGGTCCCCGTGACCGAGACCCGTGCGCTTGACGAAGTGATCAGCGAGGCCTTGGCCGTCATCGACAAGGGACTTGGTGACCTGGGGCATCGCGAGCTGGTGTCCTCGAACGAGGTCGCCGACCTGTTGCTCGACGTCCGGACCCTGCTGGCCACGCCGACGTCGCGCCGGTCCGACGACCGCGACGACGTCGTCGTCACGGGCTGACGGCGGCGCCAGGACCACGACCAGGAACAGATCCGACACGCACCTGGCGGCCCTCGGGAGGGCCGCCAGGCAGCATCACGGGTCGTCCAGCTGGGGCAGACGTCGTCAGCGCTTGAGCGACGTGTGCTTGAACTCGTTCAGGTCGGGGAACGTGCTCATCAGGTCGAGTACCCGGCCGACGGTCCTGCGGGCCAGCTCGCCGTCGCCCCGGGGCCGCTCCATCAGGCGCACGAACACGGCCTGATCGCCGTGGATGAAGGTGGGCACGCCCCACACCTCGTGGTTCTCGGCCGCGGCGGTGTGCTCGTCGCGGACGGTGGCCAGCGGACCACCCTCGTCGACCTCGGCGAGGACGGCGGCGGCGTCGACGCCGTTGGCCTCGAGCACCCGGGCGACCTCGTCGCGGTCCTCGATGTGCTTGCCCTCGTCGTGGCGGAGCGCGAACAGCGCCTCGTGGACGTCGAGGAAGCGGTCGGGGTGGCGATCGCGCACGACGACCGCGACCTGGAGCGCCAGCAGACCGCTGTCGGACTCGGGGCGGCTCCACACGTCGGGCTCGCCCTCGGCCACGTGGACCTGGCCGAGGGAGAACGGCACGAAGCGCACGTCCCAGCCGGCGCCGGCGCGCAGGCCGGCGATCACGTGCTCGTGGGCGTTGCGGGCGAACGGGCAGCGGTAGTCCCAGGTGATCGAGAAGGAAGTCATCGACCCCGCGAACGACCGCGACGCGCTCCGCATTCCCGCCCCCGCCGGTCCGCCACGTGGCGTGGCGTCCACGACCGCCGGCGCGCGCGGTCGACCTCGGGCAGCGGCCACACCCGGCGGGCGACGCGGGCGATCGCGACGCCGAGGAGCGCTCCGGCGACCACGTCTGACGGGTGGTGGATCTTCACGTACACCCGGCTGGAGGCCACCACCGCCCCGAGCGCGTAGTAGAGCGGCCAGAGGGGGTCGCGCTCGGCGAGCACGCCGGCGGCGGTCATGGCCGCCGAGGCGTGGCCGGAGGGGAAGCTGGTCGTGCGAGGGCGGCGGAGCCGGCGGGGGCGCTCCTGCTCCCACGCCGGGCGGTGCCGCCGGAACAGGTTCTTCACCGGGCCGTTGACCAGTGCGGACTCGACCGCCAGCACGGCGGCCACCCGCACCGCGTGTTCCGGGCGCCGGTCGGGCGCGAGCGCCCGGGTGGCGCTGACCAGGTGCCAGATGAGGCTGAAGTCACCGAGCGCCGAGGCCGCGTACATGACCCGGTCGAGGTGCGGGTTGCCGCGGACGCGGTCGACCCGGCGCTCGACGGCGCTGTCGAAGCGCGCCACCGCCCGGGTGGCGCGACGGCGGAGGGGTCCGGGCATCGGGCGGCGAGACTACCGGCGCGGCCCGGTGGCCCGGGTGCACCGGCCCGGCCGGCCGGCCACCGCCTCGCCACCGCTCACCGGGCGACCGACGGCACCGGTGCGCGGGCGGGGGCGACCTCGCCGGGGGCCGTGGCGCCGGCCCCGACGGCGGCGACCCCTCCGACGGTGACCGGCACGGCCCCGCCGTCGCCGTCGTCGCCGTCCTCACCGGGCCGCTGCTGCCCGGCGAGCCGGCGGGCGGCGTCGGGGTCGCCGCCGAAGGCCGGGCAGTAGGCCTGGAAGGCGCAGAAGTTGCACAGTGCCGACCGTCGCGGCCGGAAGTCCTCGCGCTCGCAGGCCCGCTCGACCGCCTGCCAGATGGCCCGCAGCGTGCGCCGGGTGCCCCGGGTGGAGCGGTCGGTCGGGTGCGTCGAGATGGCCAGCGGTTCCTTCAGGTGGAGCAGCTGCACGGTGCGGGGCCGGCGGCCCAGCAGCTCCTCGCACAGCAGGGCGTAGATGTGCACGCCGGAGAGGCGTTTGCGCTCGTGGGTGGTCGGCGGCGCCGAGCCCGTCTTGTAGTCGGTGACGACGAGCTCGCCGTCGTCGTCGAGCTCGAGCCGGTCGATGATGCCCCGCAGCCGCACGCCGTCGACCTCGGCCTCGACCATGAGCTCGAGCCCGATGGCCCGCACGGTCGTCGGGTCCTCGAGGCGGAAGTAGTTGCGCACGAGCGCGGCCGCGTCGGCCCGGAAGGCGGCGGCCTGCTCGTCGTCGAGGCCCAGGCCGAGGTAGTCGGGGTGCTCGCGCAGCTCGCGCTCGGCCTCGTCGAGGCAGGCGAGGGCCGCGTCGGGCGTGCGCTCCTCCGGTGGCAGCACGTGCAGGCGCTCGAGCGCCGCGTGGACGAGCGTGCCGCGGGTCGCGGCCACGGTCGGCGGCTCCGGCAGTCGGTCGATGGCCGAGAACCGGAACGCGAGCGCGCAGTCGGTGAAGGTCGTGACCTTGGACGGGCTGAGCGTGCGCGGCACCGGGAACGCCATGGCCGCAGCGTACGCGGCGCCTGTGACCGCCTCGGGGACCCCCTCAGCCCAGGCCCAGCGCGGCCCGGGCGGCCGCGGCCGTCGCCGCCGGGTCCTCCATGGGGCCGAAGTGGGTGAGCGTGGGGTGCCGCTCGAGCCGGCCCGCCGGCAGCGCTTCCGCCACCAGCGGTGCGATCTCGGCCGGCGGGCCGCCGTCGCCGCTCATCGCCACCGTCACCTCGACGTCCACCTCACCGAGGTGCTCGAAGGTGCGGTGGGCCATGCCCCCGTCGAAGGTGCGGGCCTCGACCTCGGGCTCGCACTTCAGCCGCACGGTGCCGTCCGGCGCGTCGCGCATCCCGTGGTCGACGTAGGCCCGCAGGGCCGCCGGGTCGAGCACGTCGAGGGGCGGCTTGGAGGCGAAGTTCTCGTAGGCCGCGTCGCGGCTGGGGAACGCGGGGCGGCGCCGGCGGGCGCCCTCGGCCAGCGGGTTCGGGCCCGCGGGCGCGCCCTCGGGGCGGGGGAACACGATCGGCTCGTAGAGCCACAGGCGGCTGAACGTGCCCGGCCGGCGCTGCTCGGCCATGAGCAGCGCGGCGCCGCCCATCGAGTGGCCGGCGCCGAGCAGCGGGCCGCCCCCGAGGTGGTCGACCACGGCGAGCACGTCGTCGCACATGCCCGACCACGAGAGGTCGAGCGTGTCCGGGGTCGTGCTGTCACCGTGGCCCCGGAAGTCGAGGGCGACGCAGTGGGCCACGCCGGTCAGGTGGGCGGCGAACGGCGCCCACGTCATGCCGAGGAACCCGGTCGGGTGGCAGAGCAGCACGAGCGGGCCGTCGCCGCCCAGGTCGTGGACGGCCAGCGTGACGCCGTCGGTCGAGGGAACGTGGTGGACGGCCGCGTCCGGAGCGGGAGCCATCCGCCCATGCTGGCAGCGCCGCCGGCGGCCGGCCCAAACCGTCGGGGCCGGGCGCCGGGGCCCCGCCGGTAGGGTCGGGCGACGATGTCCGAGACCTCCGACACCGACGTCGAGGCGGTCCGCGCCGCCAACCGCGCGTTCTACGCCGCCTTCGAGGCCCGGGACCTCGACGCCATGTCCGAGGTCTGGCACCACGGCGACGACGTCGTGTGCACCCACCCGGGCTGGCGGACGCTGCACGGCTGGGGCGCCGTCGCCGGCTCGTGGTTCGCGCTGTTCGGCGGGCCCCAGGAGCTGCAGTTCATCCTCACCGACGAGCGGGTCCAGGTGGCCGGCGACGTCGCCTGGGTGACCGTCGACGAGAACCTCATCGGCGACCAGATCGGCACGACCGTCGCCGCGGTCAACGTGTTCCGGCGGATCGGCGGCCGGTGGCGGCTCGTCCTGCACCACGGCTCGCCGGTCGCGCCCCAGGCCCGGCGCTGACCGGCCCCGCCGCCGGCTCCGCCGTCGAGCGACCTGCTGGCTAGCCTGCGGCTCCAGTGCAACGTGCCGCCGCCCCGACCGACGGGCGGGCCGCCCGGGCGGCCCGCACCCGTGACGCCATCGTCGACGCGACCGTCGCCCTCGTCGAGGAGGGCGACGTCCGGCCGACCGCCCCGCGCATCGCCGCCCGCGCCGGCGTGTCGGTCCGCTCGGTCTTCCAGCACTTCGACGACCTGCCGGCGCTGTACACCGCGGTCATCGACCGGGTGAGTGACCGCTTGGCCGCGCTCGTCGTCCCCGTCGGCCCGGACGCGCCGCTGGACGAGCGCATCGAGGCCCTCGTGCGCCACCGCGCCGACCTGCTCGAGGCCATGACGCCGTACCGGCGGGCCGCCGCGGTGCACGCGCCGTTCGCGCCGCAGATCCGCACCGCCGTCGCCCGGGGCACGGCGCACCTGCGGCGCGAGCTCGAGGCCACCTTCGCGCCCGAGCTCGACCCGCTGGCCGCGACCACCCGGGCCGAGGTGCTCGACGCCCTCGTCGCCGCCACCGCGTGGCCGGCGTGGGACGGCCTGCGCACCGAGGCCGGGCTGTCCGTCGCCCGGGCCTCGGCCGTCGTGGCCCGCACGGTGCGCTCGCTGCTCGCCACCGCGGCGCGCGGCTGAGCCGCGGCCACCCGGGCCGCCTGCAGGAGGTCGACCGTCCGGGGCGACGCGCGGCCGGTGCCCGCCGGCCGCGCGTCGCGCTGCGTCAGCCGAGCTGCTTGAGGGCCAGCATCAGCTCCTCGTTGAGGTTTGCCGGCACCTCGTAGCCCTCCTCGGCGCGGATCTCGTCGAAGCGGTCGCGCACCTTCTCGGCCGTCAGCTCGGGGTCGACGATGCCCTTGGTGACGCCGATGAACACCCGGGCGACGCGGCCGCCGCCGACCGAGAACACCTCGCCGCTGACGGGCACGTCCTCGTGCGCCAGCCAGGTCACCACCGGGGTGACCATCTCCGGCAGCAGCTTGTCGGCCACCGGGCCGAGCAGGTCCTCGGTCATGCGGGTCTTGGCGACCGGGGCGATGGCGTTGACCTTGATGTTGTTGCGGGCGCCCTCGACCGCCAGCACCCGGGTCAGGCCCACGAGGCCCATCTTGGCGGCGCCGTAGTTGGTCTGGCCGAAGTTCCCGAAGATGCCGGCGCCCGAGCTGGTGTTGACGATGCGCCCGTAGTTCTGCTCGCGCATGTGCTCCCAGGCCGGCTGGGTGACGTTGAACGCGCCCCGCAGGTGCACGTCGAGCACCGCGCTCACCTTGTCGGGCTCCATGTTCTTGAACGAGGCGTCCCGCAGGATCCCGGCGTTGTTGACGATGATGTCGATGCGGCCCCAGGTGTCGAGCGCCGTCTGCACGATCGCGCGGCCGCCCTCGGGGGTGGCGACGGAGTCGTAGTTGGCCACGGCCTCGCCGCCGGCGGCCTTGATCTCGTCGACGACCTTCTGGGCCGCCGTCGTGCCGCTGCCGGTGCCGTCGACCGCGCCGCCGAGGTCGTTGACCACCACGTACGCACCCCGCCGGGCGAGCTCGAGGGCGTGTGACCGGCCGAGGCCGCCACCCGCACCGGTGATGATCGCGACCTTGCCGTCGAAGGAGAGATCTGCCATGGCCCCAGGGTACGGGCCGCCCGTCGGCCCCTCCGAATCGCCGGGCACGCGCGCCGGGCGCGCCGGCCGGGTAGGGAGGGGGCATGAGCGCCGACGCCCCACCGATCCGCTTCGGGTGGTTCCTCGTGCCGAACGCCGAGGACCCCCTGCTCGTGACCGCCCGGCGGGTGGAGCGCCTGGGCCTCGACGTCGTCGGGATCCAGGACCACCCCTACCAGCGCCGCTACGTCGACACGTGGTCGTTGATGGCCATGGTGGCGGCCACCACGACGACCCTCCGGGTGTTCCCCGACGTGGCCAACCTCCCGCTGCGGCCGCCCGCCGTCATGGCAAAGGCGGCCGCCACCATCGACCGGCTGAGCGGCGGCCGCTTCGAGCTCGGCCTCGGCGCCGGCGCCTTCTGGGACGCCATCGCCGCCTACGGCGGCCCCCGGCTCGGCCCCGGCGAGTCGCTCGCCGCGCTCGAGGAGGCGGTCACCGTCATCCGCATGGTCTGGAGCGGCGAGCGGGGCCTGCGCTTCGACGGCCGGTACCACCGCCTCTCCGGCGCCCACGGCGGGCCGCCGCCCGCCCACCCCATCGGCATCTGGCTGGGCGTCTACGGGCCCCGGGCCCTCGAGCTCGCCGGCCGGGTGGCCGACGGCTGGGTGCCCTCGTACCGGGGCGACGCCGCCCACATCGCGGACATGGCCCGCCGGCTCGACGACGCCATCGCCGCGGCGGGCCGGTCGCGGGCCGACGTGCGCCGGGTGCTGAACGTGTCCGGTCGGGTCACCGACGGCCCCTCGTCGGGACCGTTCGACGGCCCCGTCGAGCGCTGGGTCGACGACATCGCCACCTTCGCCGCCGACCACGGCTTCGACACCTTCGTGTTCTGGGGCGAGGGCGACGACCAGCTCGACCGGTTCGCGCAGGAGGTCGTCCCCGCGGCCCGCGAGCGCCTCGGCGCGGGGTAGGGGCCGGCTGCGTGCCCGGCGCTCAGAGCCGCCGGTGCGAGCGGGCGTCGAGCCAGGAGCCGACGCCGAGGAGGGCGTAGACCCCGGCGACGGTGGCGGACACCCAGGCGTAGCCGTTCGAGAGCGGCACCAGCACGAGGCAGACGATCGCGGCCCCGAAGAAGAAGACGGCTCGGCGGTCCATCAGCACCTCACGAGAACAGGTCCACGATCAGGAAGGTCAGCCACGAGATCACGAACGCCCCCGGGATCGTCAGGATCCAGGCCCACACCACCCGGCCGGCCACGCCCCAGCGCACCGCGGACAGGCGCCGGGCCGCGCCCACGCCGACGATCGCCCCGGTGATGGTGTGGGTGGTCGACACCGGGATGCCGGCGGCAGAGGTGGCGAACAGCGTGACCGCCGCGCCGGTCTCGGCCGCGACGCCGCCGACCGGCTGCAGACGGGTGATCTTCGAGCCCATCGTCTTGACGATCCGCCAGCCGCCGGACAGCGTCCCCAGGCCGATCGCCGTGTGGGCCGAGAGCACCACCCACAGTGGGGTGCTGTCGCCTGCCCGGGCGTGCCCGCTGGCGATGAGCAGGGCGAGGATGATGCCCATCGTCTTCTGGGCGTCGTTGGCCCCGTGGCCCAGGCTGAACGCCGCCGCCGAGAACAGCTGGCCGATCCGGAACCCCTGGTTCAGCCGCTCGGTGCTGCGGGTGCGGTGGAACACCCAGAAGATGAGGAGGGTGAGCAGCAGGCCCATGGCCAGGCCGATGAGGGGGGACAGGACGATGAAGACGCCGATCTTGCGCAGGCCGTCGGCGATCAGCACGCCGAAGCCGGCCTTGGCCACCGCGGCGCCGGCCATGCCGCCGACCAGCGCGTGCGACGAGCTGGTCGGCAGCCCGAACACGAACGTGATGAGGTTCCAGATGATCGCCCCGACTAGCCCGGCGAAGATCATGCCGATCGACAGCACGTCCTGGACCACCACGTCGTTGGCGATGGTGGCGGCCACGGCGTCGCCGAAGACCAGGAAGGCGGCGAAGTTGAAGAAGGCGGCCCAGATGACGGCCGCCCGCGGGCTCAGGACCCGGGTCGACACGACGGTGGCGATGGAGTTCGCCGCGTCGTGGAAGCCGTTGACGTAGTCGAACCCGAGCGCGACCGCGACGACGAGGACGAGGAGGAGGTCATCCATGGGCGGAGCCGGCGGTCGCGGTCAGGCGTGCTTGAGCACGATCGACTCGACCACGTCGGAGATGTCCTCGAGGGTGTTGAGGGCGCCTTCCATCGCCTCGATGACGTCCTTCCAGCGCAGCACCTCGAGGGCGTCGAACTCGCCGCCGAACAGGCGGGCGAGGATCCGGCGGTGCACGGCGTCGCCCTCGCTCTCCAGCCGGTCGATGGCGTCGAGGTGCTGCTGCACCCCCTTCATCGACTCCAGCCGGCGCAGCAGCTGCTCGGTCTCCTCGGCACACTGCACGAGCAGGTCGGCCTGCTCCTTCAGCTCGGGCAGCGCGGTGGTGATCCCGGTGATCTGCATCCGGTGGGAGACCTCGAGCATGTCGTCCACGACGTCGTCGAGCTCCTCGGCGAGCGCGTGGATGTCCTCGCGGTCGAAGGGCGTGACGAACGTCGTGTTGAGGCGCTGAAGGATCGTGTGGACGATCTCGTCGCCCCGTCGCTCGCAGGCGGCGACCTTCTCGTGCAGCGCCTGGTCGGTGGGGTCGGAGAGCAGGTCCCGCAGGCGGCGGGCGCAGTCGGCGACGTTGGCCGCCGAGTCGTTGAACAGGGCGAAGAAGGCGTCGTCGGTGGGGATCAGGCGGAAGCGCACAGCTCAGGCTCCGGCGGCGAGGTAGGGGACACGTTCGACGGTGGTCACGGCGCGGGCCGCGCCGGCGCCGGCGGTCGCCGCGAGGGGCGGGCGCGCCGCCCACGCCCCGCGACCGGCGTCGTGCCGGCCGGCGACGGCCACGCGCGTGGCGAGCCGGTGCGCCGCATCGGCCTCGCCCGCCGGAGGGATCCCTGGCACGGCGCCGACGCCCTCGGTGCGGGGTGCGACGGGGTGGGCCGCCGTCGCACCGATGTCGTCGAGCTGCTGGTGGAGCCGGCGGCGCAGCTCGGTACGGGGCTCGTCCACGGGCCGCACGGTAGCGCCGACCTCACCGGGTGGTCACACCGAGGACACCGGGAGGTCACCGCACGCGCTCGACCGCGGCCGGCCGCGCCGCCGGTCCGGCGCTCAGCTCCGGGTGGCCTCGGCCGCGTAGGCCTTGAGCCGCTTGTAGTCGACCTTGCCGTTCGGCGCGCGCCCGATCGTGTCGATGAGGACGACGTGCTTGGGCGCCTTGTAGGAGGCCAGCTTCGACCGCACGTGGGCGACGAGCTCGTCCTTGTCGACCGTCGCCCCCGGGGCGGGCTCGACGACCGCGCCGACGACCTCGCCGAACTTCTCGTCGGGCACACCGACGGCGACGGCGTCGCGCACGCCCGGGAAGGTCTTCATGACCTCCTCGACCTCCTCGGGGAAGACCTTCTCGCCGCCGGTGTTGATGACGACCGAGCCGCGGCCCAGCAGGGTCAAGGTGCCGTCCGCCTCGACCCGGGCGTAGTCGCCGGGGCACGAGTAGCGCTTGCCCTCGAACTCGATGAAGGTGGCGGCGGTCTTCTCCGGGTCCTTGTAGTACCCGATCGGCTGGCGGCCGCCCACGGCGACCCGGCCGATCTCGCCGGAGCCGGGCTCGACCTTCCGCCCGTCGTCGGTGATGACGATGGTGTTCTCGCCCAGCGAGAACCTGGCGGTCTCGACCGCGTTGTCGGCCGACGAGACCGACGAGCCCATGCCCAGCGCCTCGGACGACGAGAAGGCGTCGAGCAGCATCATCCCCGGGTGGTGCTTCAGCAGGCCCTGCTTCACGTGCTCGCTGAACATCACGCCCGAGGAGGTGACGAGGAACAGGCTGGAGAGGTCCCAGCGGCCGGGGTTCTCGTCGAGCGCCTTCAGCATGGGCTTCGCGAAGGCGTCGCCGACGATGGCCATCTGGTTGACCTTCTCGCGCTGGACCGTGTCGAAGATCTCCTCGACGTCCAGGCTGCGGGAGGTGAGGGTCACGACGCTGCCGCCCAGCGACAGGATGATCAGCTGGGTGTAGAGGCCGGTGCCGTGCATGAGCGGGCAGGCCGGCAGGCCGACGGGGCCGGGCGCGGTGACGCTCTGGCGCACCAGGTCGAGGTCCGGCTGCTCGGCGTCGCGGTAGACCGGGTTCATCTGGGGCACCAGCGCCATGAACAGGTCGTCCTGGCGCCACATCACGCCCTTGGGCATGCCGGTCGTGCCGCCGGTGTAGGTCATCATGATGTGGTCGCCGTCGCGGCCCCACGGGGCGACGGTGCGCTCGGGGTGGCTCGCGGCCGCCTCCTCGTAGGGGATGGCCCACTCCGGGCAGGGTCCGCTGCCGTCGTCGACCCACAGCCAGGTGGTGACGCGGGGCACCCGGTCGCGGATGCGCTCGATCGTCTCGGTGAAGGTGCCGTGGAAGACGACGGCGACGCAGTCGGCGTTGTCCCACAGGTAGACGAGCTCGTCGTCCCGGTACCGGTAGTTGGTGTTGATCGGCACCAGGCCGGCCTTGAAGGCCCCGAACATCGACTCGAGGTACTCGGGGCAGTTGTAGAGGTACTGGGCGACCTTGTCCTGCTCGGCGACGCCCCGCTCGATGAGGGTGGCGGCGATGCCGTTGGCGCGGCGGTCGAACTCGGCCCAGGTGAAGCGCCGGTCGCCCTGGACCTGCGCCTGCGCGTCGGGGATCTGCTCGGCGATGACTTCCCAAACCTCGGCGAAGTTCCAACCCGGCATCGGTGGTCCCTTC
>DATGPY010000325.1:0-23398 GCA_035304465.1 Acidimicrobiales bacterium
TCCGAGCCCGTCGCCGGAAGGGGCGCGCCCGCCTCTCGGCCTGATCGGGCGGATCGGCGACCGTGCGACCTTCGAGACGCTCCGTCGTGAGGGACGCCGCGCCCGCCGCGGCTCCGTGACCGTGGTGCACCTCCCAGCTCCGGGCGAGGTGCGGGTCGCCTACGCGATCGGACGCAAGGTCGGCACCGCCGTCGTGCGCAACCGGGTGCGGCGCCGCCTGCGCGCCGCCGTGCGCGACCTCGACGTCACCACCGGCGGGCTGCCGGGCGGCGCGTACCTCGTCTCGGTCGGGCCCGGCGCCGCGGGCCGCAGCTACTGGCAGCTGCGCGACGACCTCGCCGCCGCGATCGCCGCGGCGACCGGTCGTCGGCTGGGGGCGGCGGGGTGACACCGGCCGCCAGGGCCCTGGCCGCGTGCGTCCGCCTCTACCAGAGGGTCACGGACGGCCGGCCGTCGCCGTGCCGGTTCGTCCCGACGTGCTCGAACTACGCCCTCGACGCCCTCGAGGCACACGGCGCGCTGCGGGGCAGCGTCCTGACCGTGCGCCGCCTGAGCCGCTGCCACCCCTGGGGTGGGCACGGTTGGGACCCCGTTCCTGAAGGAAAGCACCACTGATGCTCAACGGCCTCTTCGAGCTGATCGCCAACACCCTCAACTTCTTCTACACGCTCGTCCCCAACTACGCGGTCGCGATCGGGCTGCTCACGCTCGTGGTGATGGTCATCACCACACCGCTCACGCTGAAGAGCACCCGGTCGATGATCGAGATGCAGCGCCTGCAGCCGGAGATCCGGCGGCTCCAGGCCCAGTACAAGGACGACCGCCAGAAGCTCAACGAGGAGCTGATGGCGTTCTACCGGGAGCACGAGATCAACCCCCTCGGCGGCTGCCTCCCGCTTCTCATCCAGGCCCCGGTCTTCTCGATCCTCTACTACGTCGTCCGCGGCCTGACCCGCGAGGCGACCTTCGAGAGCGTCCAGCGGCTCGTGCGCGACGGGTTCGTGCCCGACGCCACCGTCACCACGGGCTTCCGCCCGAAGTACCTCGACAGCGACACCGACCTGTACCGGTCGCTGCTGGGTGACGACGAGATGCGCTCCTTCGGCGTCGACCTGTCGCAGAGCCCGGCGCAGGCGTTCAGCGAGGGCTTCGTGCACGTGCTGCCCTACGTCCTGATCGTCGCCGTCATCGCTGCGCTGAGCTGGTACCAGCAGAAGCAGATCATGGGGCGCAACCCCAACGCCGAGATCACCCAGCAGCAGCAGATGATGATGCGGATCGGGCCGCTGATGTACGTGTTCTTCACGTTCGTCAGCCCGGCGGCGATCGGCGTCTACTTCCTGGTGTCCACCGTGTGGCGGGTGGGCCAGCAGCACTACATCACCCATGCGCTGTACCGGGGCGAGGACGCGCCCGGCGTGCAGGCGCAGAAGGCGATGGCGCAGCTGCGGTCCCAGAAGGTGAAGGACGTCGGCGGGGCCAAGGAGACCAAGAAGGCCTCGGGCGCCCGTCAGGCCGGTGCCGGTCGCGCCGGGGGCAAGGCCGGGGCCAAGGGCCGCAGCAACGGGTCCTCGGCGAAGGGCTCGGCTCGCCCCGCCGGCAAGGCATCCGCGGGAACGCGCGCATCGAGCGGCAAGCCGCACCCCCGCTCCCGCAAGAAGAAGAAGAGGAAGTAATCGTCGTGGAATGGGTCGTCATCTCCGGCCGTAGCGTCGAAGAGGCGAAGGAGATCGCGTTGGACCAGCTCGGCGTCGACGAGAGCGACGCCGAGATCGAGGTCATCCAGGAGGCACAGAAGGGTCTGTTCGGTCGGTTGCGGGTCGAGGCGCAGGTACGCGCACGTGTTCGCCCCACCGCCCCCCGCCCCAAGATCGATCGCCGGGATCGTCGCCGCCGCGACCGCAACCGCCGGCGGGGCGGTGGTGGCGGGCAGCGAGAGCGCGGCAACGGTGGTGCGGGCGCAACCACGTCGCCATCCGCCGAGAGGGCGACGCCGACCACGGCGGGCGGCGAGGCCGCCGGCGCCGCTGCGACGGCGGGGGACGGCCAGCAGCAGTCGAAGAAGCGCCGCAAGCGGCGGTCCAGGAGCAGGAGGCGCCGCAGCGGTACGCCTCGCACGGCAGAGGGAGCAACGGTGAGCGAGACCACGCAGTCGACGGAGCAGGCCCAGCAGGCCACGCTCGACCTCGAGGGCCAGCGGGCTGCGGTCGAGGCGTTCCTCACCAGGTTCGTGGAGGCGTTCGGGAGGCCCGACGCGACGGTGACGGTGACCACCTCCGAGGAGGAGCAGACGATCGAGGCCGCCGTCGACGGGCCCGAGCTCGGCCTCCTCGTCGGCCCGAAGGGGGCCACGCTGCAGGCGCTCCATGAGCTGGTGCGCAGCGTCGTCCAGCGGCGGTTCGTCGGCCAGCCCCACGCCCGTGTGCGCGTCGACGTCGCCAGCTACCGGGCGCGGCGGAAGGCGGCCCTCGAGCGCTTCGCCCGAGAGGTGGCCGAGAGCGTCAAGGAGACCGGCGTCGCCAAGGCCCTCGATCCGATGGGTGCCGCCGATCGCAAGGTGGTGCACGACGTGGTCAACGAGATCGACGGCGTGACCACCGTGTCGGAGGGGCAGGACGAGAACCGGCGGGTCATCATCCGCCCGGTGTGACCGCCGCCTGAGCGGCCGGATCGGGAGATGGCCGCGGAGATCGACGACGCGCTGATCGCCGTGCTGGAGCGGAGCCGGCGCCTGGGGTTCCTCGGGCCCGGCTCCGTCCGCGTCCAGGTCGACCACGCCCGCGGCTTCGCCGCGGGCGTGCCCGGCGAGCCCGAGCGGTTCCTCGACCTCGGTGCCGGTGGCGGCCTGCCCGGCCTCGTGCTCCTGACGACCGTCTGGCGCGCCGCTCGGGCCGTCCTGCTCGACGCGGGCGAGCGGCGGTGCGAGTTCCTGCGGGAGTCGGTGGCCGAGCTGGGCATCGGGGACCGCGTCCAGGTGGTGCGCGGTCGGGCCGAGGAGGTGGGGCGCGACCCCGCGTTGCGCGGGTCGATGGACGTCGTCGTGGCGCGGAGCTTCGGCCCACCGCCGGTGACGGCGGAGTGCGGCGCGCCGTTCTTGCGGGTGGGCGGGCGCTTGGTCGTCAGTGAGCCGCCGGCGGACGACGAGGCACCCGACGCCGATCGCTGGCCTTCCGACGGCGTGCGGCGCGTGGGCCTGGTGGAGGACGAGTCCTGGGCGACGCCCTACCGCTTCCGGTCGTTCGTCCTGGCCGAACCCTGCCCGGACACCTACCCGCGCCGGGTCGGCATCCCGGCCAAGCGGCCGCTCTTCTGAGCGGGTCGGGCGGCGGCCGACGGTGCGCGTGTGCTCCGGGCGCCACGACGGTCACCCGTCGACGATCTCGGCGCCGAGCACGACGGCGCGGCGGGTCGTCTCGACCAGGTCACGGCTTCCGCTCACCGGCCGTCGGGTGGCTGGTCGGACCCGACGCCACGTCGGGCTGTGGCCTCGTCATCGAGCTCGTCGCCTTGCGCCTCGCCCGGGAGGCGCCACAGCGCAACCGCCCTTGTCGCGCGCTCGCATCCTGGGGGTCGACCGCGCGACGCCGAGTGCCAGGGCGAGGACCGGAGCGGCTCCTGGAGGTCGTCGCCGCTCGGGCGAGGCGCTGATCCAGTCGCAGGGCGATCCCCTGCCGCGGTCTCACGCGGGCCTTCGGCGGACGCTGGATCGCAGCTGGGCGCGTCGGGCAAGCGGGGTGCGCCGGCGCCGGGCGAGGAGGTCGGTGTGCAGGCGCCAGGGGCGGCGGACCGACCGCTGACCGATCGTCCGGATCTGCCGGTCAGGAGCGAGAGGCGAAGATGGGCCGGTCGCCGACTCGGCACTCACCCGCCGGGTGGCTGCGGTGTTCCACGTGGAACATGCTGGCAGCAGGCTGAGCCGGTACGTCATTCTTCCTGCGCCATTCTTCCTGTGCCGACCCCTCCGGTGTTCCATGTGGAACATGGGGGGTCGGTCACTCCTCCGCTCTGAGGCCTGGTGTCCCACCTCGAACACGCGTGACCGCAGGGTCTGCGGCGGGACCAGCCCCGGAGGCCGGACGCCGCCGGAGGCGGGCGGAGCTCGAGGAGCGCCGGGCTCACTCGCCAGCTTCGGGATCGACGGGCGTTCCCGGCCGTGCCTCCGCCCGGCGCTGGCGCGCAGATTCCCTTCAACGCGGTCCATGGGCAGGCAGTAGCGGGCCACACCCCGCCGTCCTCGGCGCAGGGTGCAGCGGGCAATGCCGTGGGCAGGGCCGGCGGACCTGGCCCCATGCCGTCGGCCATGTTCCACGTGGAACACGGCCGTTTCGCATGCGGTGACACGCTGGGGGGGCGGAGGGGCGAGGAATCCCGCTGTCGGAGGAGGCGACGCGAGGTGCGCCCGAGGCCTTTCCGGTTCGTGAGGGCGCCGCCCAGCAGGCGCTGCGGGCACACCGCGTTCGTGGCTGACCTGTGGCCGGCCAGAGGGGCGCGTTGCTCAGCCCATCCGCGCGAAGCGTGATCTGGCGATCGTCAACATCTGTCGGTGTATCTTGTCCGGCGGGCGGAGCCGGGAGTGTTCCACGTGGAACAGCCCGCAGGCATCGCACGGGGTTGACCGATCACCGCCCGCCCGGAAACATGTGCCGGATGACCGAGAGCGCGCCTGATGCACCGACCGACACCCCGGCCGCTCCCGGGCACGCCGGCTTCTCGATGCCTGGCGTCGACGCCGTCTCGGCGCTCGACGACTTGAGCGCTGCTGCGACACCCGCTGGACAACACGAGAGTGCACAGGTCATGACGCCACCCAACGCCGTCGTCGACGATCCTGCCGGCGACACCGCAGGGACCGGCGTCGGTGCGGCCGCCACGTCCGAGAGCGCCGCGAAGCCGACGCCGTTCCAACGTCCGCTCCCCCGGACGATCGCCATCGCGAACCAGAAGGGGGGTGTCGGCAAGACCACCACCGCCGTGAACCTGGGCGCCTGCCTGGCCGAGCTCGGCTACCGCACCCTCGTCGTCGACCTCGATCCCCAGGGGAACGCGACCACGGGCCTGGGGATCAACATCCGGGACCTCCAGGCCTCGATGTACGACGTCATCCTCAACGACCTCCCGATCGAGGACTGCATCGAGGCGACGGCGGTCCGGAACCTCTTCTGCGCTCCGGCGGCGCTCGACCTGGCCGGCGCCGAGATCGAGCTGGTCCCGGCCTTCAGTCGGGAGATGCGCCTACGTCGCGCGCTCGACAGCGTGCGCGACGACTACGACTACGTCCTCATCGACTGCCCGCCGTCGCTCGGTCTGCTGACGGTCAACGGCCTCGCCGCCGCGAGCGAGGTCATCGTCCCCATCCAGTGCGAGTACTACGCGCTGGAGGGCCTCGGGCAGCTGCTGCGCAACGTCCAGCTCGTGCAGCGCAACCTGAACCCCCGCCTCGAGCTCAGCGCGATGGTGCTCGTGATGTACGACGCCCGCACCAAGCTCGCCGACCAGGTCGTGCACGAGGTGCGTGACCACTTCGGTGAGAAGGTGTGCAACAGCATCGTGCCCCGCACCGTGCGCCTCAGCGAGGCGCCCTCGTTCGGTCAGCCGATCATCACGTTCGACCCCACCTCGCGAGGGTCGATCGCCTACAGGAGTCTTGCGCTGGAGGTGAGCGGTGGAGCGGCGCAGCGGGCTGGGTAAGGGCCTCGGTGCCCTGATCCCGGGCGACCTGTCGATCGACGTCGACACGCGGCCCGGCGTCCGTGAGGTCCCCATCGGGCAGATCGAGCCCAACCCGTACCAGCCTCGCAACCACTTCGACGAGGAGTCCCTGGCCGGGCTCACCGCATCGATCCGCGAGCTCGGTGTGCTCCAGCCGGTCCTCGTACGGGAGATCGAGCGGGACCGCTACGCGCTGATCGCCGGCGAGCGTCGGTGGCGGGCTGCGAAGCGGGCTGGGCTCCAGTTCATCCCGGTGATCGTGCGGGACGTCAGCGACAAGCTGACCCTGCAGCACGCGCTGGTCGAGAACCTTCACCGTGACGACCTGAACCCGCTGGAGGAGGCGGCCGCCTACCAGCAGCTGATCGAGGACTTCGGGATGACCCAGGAGGAGGTCGCCCAGCGGGTCGGCAAGAGCCGTTCGGCGGTCGCCAACCTGCTCCGTCTCTTCCAGCTGCCACCGCAGGTCCAGCGCTACATCGCCGAGGGGCAGATCTCGACCGGCCACGCCAAGGTCCTCTTGGGCACTCCCGACCGCGCCTTCCAGGAGGCGCTGGCCCGCCGCGTCGTCGAGGAGGGCCTGACGGTCCGGGAGACCGAGGAGGCCGTCCGGGCTCGCAACGGGCGTGACGAGACCTCGCCGGCCCGGAGCGGTGCGACGCCGGGTGGCAAGCTCCGCCCGCCGGGGCTGCTGGAGCTCGAGGAGCTGCTCGCCGATCAGCTCGACACCCGGGTGAAGATCAACATGGGCCCCAAGCGCGGCCGGGTCGTCATCGAGTTCGCCGACCTCGAGGACCTCGAGCGCATCTACCGGGCGATGGCACCCGGCGGCCCGCCGGACCGTGCCGCGGGAGAGTGACCGTCGGGTAACCGGCACACCTCGGCGCCGGGCTCACGCACAGGCAGGCGTCGCAGCTGTGGACATCGGTGGATGTGCACCGGGATGTCCACAACGTGACGCCTGGCGACCGGCAACGGCGTCATGCGCGTTTCGGTGCGTCTCGACGCATCCGGTGGCCGGTGGCGACCATCCAGCTGTAGTCGAGGTTGACCGAAAAACAATCAACCCCGACGTGAGGTCGGGAGTGCCTCAGGTCGGGGTTGAGTCATCCACAACCTGTGGGGAAGGTTGTGGATGAGCGTCTGCGCCGCGTCGTCAGGGCAGGAACTCGTCCAGCTCGGCGAGCAGCTGACCCTTGCCCTTGGCGCCGACCAGGCGCTTCTGGGGCAGACCGTCCTTGAAGACGATCAGGGTCGGGATGCTCATGACGTCGTAGCGACGAGCCGTCTCCGGGTTCTCGTCGACGTTGAGCTTGGCGATCTTGACCTTGCCGGCGTACTCGTTGGCGATCTCGTCGAGGATCGGGGCGATCATCTTGCAGGGACCGCACCACTCGGCCCAGAAGTCGACGACGACGGGCTCCGAGGCCGAGGCGATCGACTCGTCGAACGTCGAGTCCGTCAGCGTGCTGATGTTGGCAGCCATCTCGTGGTGACCTTCCTTGGCTAGTCGAACGGTGGCGGACCGGGCCGATGTCGATCCCCGCATCGGGGCTGTGCCGACCGGCTACCCCATCCACCTGGCTTGAACAGGGGAACGGCCGACGATGTTCCCCCAGGCCGCGGGCGCCTGTCGACGTGAGCGTCGATCCGCACGCCCGTCAGTCGTCGAGGGACTCCAGCCACCGCTCGGCGTCGATGGCGGCCTGGCACCCCGAGCCGGCGGCGGTGATGGCCTGGCGGTAGACGTGGTCCTGCACGTCGCCGCAGGCGAAGACGCCCTCGACGCTGGTGCTGGTGGCGCCCGCCCCCAGACCGGTGACGAGGTAGCCGGACTCCTCCATCTCGAGCTGACCCTTGAACAGGTCGGTGTTCGGCTTGTGGCCGATGGCCACGAACAGGCCGGTGACGGGCAGCTTGCTGCGCTCGTCCGTGAGCACGTTGCGGACCGTGACGCCCTCGAGCCGGGTCTCGCCCTCCAGCGACTCGACCACGTGGTTCCAGAGGAACTCGATCTTCTCGTTGGCGAAGGCCCGCTTCTGCATGATCTTCGAGGCCCGCAGCTCGTCCCGGCGGTGGATGACCGTGACCTTGCTGGCGAACTTCGTGAGGAAGATCGCCTCCTCCATCGCCGAGTCGCCGCCGCCGACCACCGCGATGTGCTGGTCGCGGAAGAAGAACCCGTCGCAGGTGGCGCAGGTGGACAGACCGTGGCCGAGCAGCTCGTTCTCGCGCTCGAGGCCGAGCATCAGCGAGCGGGCGCCGGTGGAGATGATGAGCGCGTCCGCGGTGTAGGTGGGCTCGGCCGCGTCGGGGTCGCCGACCCACACGCCGAACGGGCGGGCGGACAGGTCGACCCGGGAGGCCTTCTCGGTGCGGACGTCGGTGCCGAACCGGACGGCCTGCTCGCGGAAGCGCGCCATCAGCTCCGGGCCCATGATCCCCTCGGGGAACCCGGGGAAGTTCTCGACCTCGGTGGTGAGCATCAGCTGACCACCGGGCTGGTCGCTGGTGGAGGACGGCTCGCCCTCCAGCAGCAGCGGCTCGAGGTTGGCCCGGGCCGTGTAGATGGCGGCGGTCAGGCCCGCAGGGCCCGAACCGATGATGATGACCTTGCGGTTCTCGCTCACGATGCGTCGATGTCCTGTTCGGGGAGACGGCGCCCCCCGGGGCGGGGGCACGTGAGGCTCAACGTTCCGCGGCCTGCCGATCTTCCCCGCCGTGTCGGCGCCGCCAGAGCACGGCGCCGGCGATCACGAACACGAGGCCGAGGATGAGGTGCGCCGCCCACATGTGGTCCTCGCCGAACACCGAGTCGGGCAGGTAGGCGTCGATCAGTCGCACCAGCGCGATGACGAACACGACCAGGCAGGCGCTGCCGACGAGGGCCGCGAACGTCCCGTACACCACGCCCCGGGCCACGGTCAGGGCCGGGCCGGTCGTGCGGTCGCGGACGGTGTTGACGACGCGCTCGATGGTGTCGGCCGTCTGGGCGGGCCAGTCCTGCTCGGGCGGAGGCGGGCCGGGCAACCGCGCGGGCCGGTCGGAGGGTGCGGCGTTCGCCATGGGCCGCAAGCCTACCGCCGGACGCACCCCCGGCTGGGGCTTGTCTCCGCGCCCCGTGCCGCGTCGGCGACGTTCCGCACCGGGGACCGGTCGTGCCGGCCCGCCGGCCGCGGGCGGGCGCCGGTCGATCGGGCGGGCGGTCAGGGGAGGGGCCGGTCCACCACGACCCGGCAGTCGCCGTCGACGGCCAGCAGCCGCGCCCGGCCGCCGTCGTCGACGACCCACACGTCGACCGTCGTGCCGTCGACCACGGCGTGGCCGTGCAGGCGTGTCGGCGTCGCCGGGTCGTCGAGCGGGGGCGGTGGCGCGTCGCAGGACGGGTCGGGTCCGGGCGCGGCGCCGGCACCGTCGGACGCCTCGGGCCGGACCTGGTGGTCGCCCGGGGCCAGCGCGGTCGCCAGGTGGTCGGCCAGCTCCTCGCCGGAGGCGAACGTGCCGAGGTGACCGACCTCCTGGCGCCCCGCCGGGGCATCGGGCCGGTCGGCGTCGTCGGCCTCGCCCTCGAACCCCTCGTCGGCCCGCGGCGCCGCCTCGCCGGCGTCGGCCGTGCCCACCCCATCGCTCGGCTCGACCGAGGTGGCCGCGGTGTCGTCGACGGTGCGGTCGCCGGAGGTGGCGAGCGCCACCCCGAGCACCCCCGCCAGGACGACCACCGCCGCGGCGGCGGCCAGTTGCCAGGTGCGCCGCCGGCGCGCGGGGGCGCCCGTGCGCCGGCGGGGCTCGAAGGGCGTCACCGAGGGCGGTGCCGGCGGCGTGGTGGGAGTCGGGACGGTCCCCGGCGCGGTGGTGCCCGCCGTGTCGTAGGCGGCGAGGGCTGCGGCGATCGCCTGCTCACGGGCGGCGTCGTCAGGTGGCGGGACCGACGCCCCACGGAGCGCGTCGCGGGCCGCGGCCAGCTCGGCCGCCCGGGCGACGACGTCGGGGCGGGCCCGCGCCGCGGCCGCCGTCGCGGGGTCGAGCTCACCGTCGACCAGGGCCGACGCGAGCTCGTCGAGGCTCGTCCCGGGATCGTCGGGGGCGGCGGGGCGCTGGTCGTCGGGGGTCATGGTCGTCGGGTTGGACGGTCGTCGGGATCCCGTTGGTTCCCGAGGAGCGCGGCGAGCTGGGCCCGGCCCCGGGCGATGCGGGAGCGCACCGTGCCCGGGGGGATGCCGAGCACCTCGCCGATCTCGGCGTAGTCGAGGTCGCAGAGGTCCCGCAGCACGACGGCGGCCCGGAACGCCGCGGGCAGGCGGGCGAGTGCGGCGTCGACGTCGAGCCGGTCGGCGACGGCGCCGATGCCCCCGTCGCCCTCGGCCGCCGGCCGGGGCCCGGGGTGGTCGCCGAGGCCCGTACGGCGCTCGGCCCCGTCGCCGGCGGTCGCCGGGCCGCCGACGACGGCGATCCCGCGGCCGTCGTCGGCGGCCTCGACCAGCCCCGGCACCGGACGGCGCTGCCGGCGGCGCAGCTCGTCGAGGCAGGCGTTGGTCGCCACCCGGTAGGACCACGTCGTGAACGCGGCCCGGCCGTCGAAGCTGCGGATGCCCCGGGCGATGGCGATCAGCGCCTCCTGCAGCGCGTCCCGGGCGTCGGCGTCGTCCCCGACCAGGCGACGGCACAGGCGCCAGATCCGGTCGTGGTGCCGGCGCAGCAGCGCGTCGAGCGCGCCACGGTCACCCGTCCGTGCGGCGTCGACGAGGCTCTGATCGGAGGCTGCGGGGGTGATGGCCGTGAGCGTAGGTCAGCGGGAGACGCGGACCTCGTCGACCCGGACGAGGTTGCCGCTGCCGGCGCGGGTGAACCAGATCAGCACCGCACCGCCCTCGGCGTCGATGCCCTCGACCGTCGCCGTGCCCCCGGTGCCGTCGAGCTCGGCCACCGGGTCGCCCCACCCGTCCAGCCCGGAGGAGGGCTCGTCGGCGACGTACACCTCGGCGTGCCAGCCGGAGACGCCCGTGTCGATCTCGAGGCCCCGCACCGGGCCCGGCTCGTCGAGCTCGAGGATCAGGCCGACGCCGTCCTTGAGGCCGCCCCACTCGGGCGTGTTGTACCGCTCGCTCGACCACGACGTGCTCGGGTCGCCGTCGAACGCGTAGCCGTTCCGCGCCTCGTCCGGGTGCTCGGACCCGTCGCCCTGGGGGTCGAAGTCGATGGTGCCGACGATGGTGGCGAGGTCGCCGGTCGACTCCACGGGCTCGTCGGACGGCTCGTCCCCGGGGTCGTCGCCGAACAGGCCGTCGCCGGAGCCCTGGAGCAGGAGGCCGGCGACCCCGAGCGCGACCGCCACGAGCACCACCAGCAGCGTCGGGATCAGCCAGCGACGCTCGCTCTCGGCGAACCGCGGCGGGGAGCTGCCGCCGGGCGGCGTGTGCCAGGTCCCGGGCGAGTCGGGGGCGGGCCGCGCGGCCGGCGTCCCGACGGTCGGCGGGACCGGCGCGGCGGCGGTGACCTCGTCGGTGGTCGGCGCCCGGTCGTCGGCCCCGGCGCTCAGCAGCGCTGCTCGCACGTCGGTCGCGGTGGGGAACCGGTCGTCGGGGTTCCGGGCGAGCAACCGCATGGTGATGGCCTCGAGCTCGCGCGGGACGCCCGGCTTGATCAGCCGCGGCCGGGGCGGGTCGTTGTGGAGCCGGGCCAGGGCGGTCGAGGACGAGGTGTCCGCCTCGAACGGCACCCGGCCGCACAGCATCTCGTAGAGGACGACGCCCAGGCTGTAGAGGTCGGTCCGCCCGTCGACCGGCTTGGCCTCGACCTGCTCGGGGGCGAGGTACTTGGCCGTGCCGAGGAACGACCCCTCCTGGGTGAGGTCGGCCGACTCGGCGGCCTTGGCGATGCCGAAGTCGCTGACCTTCACCCGGCCGTCCTCGGAGAGGAGGATGTTGGCCGGCTTGATGTCGCGGTGGACCAGGCCGGCGGCGTGGGCGACCGCCAGTGCGCCGGCGACCTGGGCGGCGATGTTGGCGGCCACCCAGGGGTCGATCGGGCCCTGGTCGAGGCGCTGGCGCAGGGTCTGGCCCCGCACGAGCTCCATGACGATGGCCTCGATGCCGTTGTCGCTGCAGGTGTCGTAGACGGCGACGATGGCCGGGTGCGACAGGCGGGCGACGGCGATGGCCTCGTGCCGGAACC
Source organism: Acidimicrobiales bacterium (assembly GCA_035304465.1). Taxonomy (GTDB): domain Bacteria; phylum Actinomycetota; class Acidimicrobiia; order Acidimicrobiales; family VFJN01; genus ZC4RG19. Next base: position 11,881 of record DATGPY010000325.1, read on the forward strand.
GGGTGACGAAGGTCTCGTCGGCTGCCAGGTGCTGGTGGAGGATCTTGACGGCGATCGCCCGCCGGAGCACCTCGTCGGTGCCCCGCCAGACCTGCGCCATGCCCCCGGACGCGAGGAGCTCGTCGAGGCGGTAGCGCGCACCCAGGAGCGCGCCGGCAGAGACGCCGGCGGCTTGCGACGGGCCGGAGGGGGGAGGCGTCACTGCCACGGTGAGCCAACCGTAGCGAACCGGGCACCCTGACGTGGCGTCAGCCGCGGCCGCCCCCGGCCGCGTCGATCACGCCGGATCAAGCCACGTGAGACCCAGGACGCGGGGGCCGGCATGGGTACCGATGGTCGGGCCGATGACGCCGACGCGGATCTCGTCGCGCGAGTAGCGGGGCGACAGCAGCTCGAGCATGTCCTCCACGTCGGGCGCCATGCCGTGGGACACGCACAGGTGCTCGACCTTGGGCCGCTCGAACACCTTGTCGCGCAGCCACTCCAGGGCCTTCCGCCGGGTGCGGGCCTTGCCCGCCTCGGTCACCTCGCCGGAGGACACGTCGAGCAGCGGCTTGATCGACAGGAGCGAGCCGAGCAGCGCCTGGGCGCTGCCGATGCGGCCGCCCTTCTTCAGGTTCTCGAGCGTGTCGAGCGCGCCGACGATGCGGGTGCGGGGCTTGAGGCCCTCCACCAGCGCCACCACGTCGTCCGCGCCGGCCCCGTCCGCGGCGGCCTGGGCGGCGAGCCGCACGATCGTGCCGAGGCCGGAGGTGATCGTGAGCGAGTCGACCACCCGGACGTCGACGTCGGCCGCCTTCGCCGCGGTCCGGGCCGACTCGATGGTGGCGGACAGCTTCGAGGACAGGTTGATGCACACGACCGCGTCGGCCCCGTCCTCGGCCTGCCGCGTGAACGCGGCCTCGAAGGCGCCGGGCGAGGGCGCCGAGGTCTCGGGGAGCTCGGCGCTCGACGACAGGCGCTCGTAGAACTCGGTGGTCGACAGGTCGACCCCGTCCTTGAACTCCTCGCTGCCGAAGCGGATCGACAGCGGCACGACCTCGACGCCGAGCTCGCGCGCCTCGTCGGCGGCGAGGTCGGCAGACGAGTCGGTGACGATGCGGACCGGCATGTCGAGCGACCCTACTCGCGCGGTGGCGGCCCTCGCGGCGGTGCCGGCCGCGGGGCGCCGGCCGGCCTCAGCGGCTGCGCGAGCGGGGCCGGGCCAGGTGGGCCGGGCGGTAGTCGTCCTCGTCGTCGTCCGTGCTGTCGACGGTCGTCGTGCGGCGGCGGGCGTCCCGCCGCCGGCGCCGGTGGGGGTTGGCCGGGACGAGGTGGCGCGAGCGCCGGGTGCTGCGCCAGTGCCGCGCCCACCACACCGCCAGGAACAGGGCCGCGCCGATCGACAGCACCAGCCCGACGCCGGAGATGGCGGTCGAGCGCACGTCGAAGGTCGAGGTGTCGAGCACGACCGTGCCGTCCGGGCTGGTGACGGTGACCGCCATCGTGAAGGCGCCCGACGTGCGGGTCCGGACCGGGACCTCCAGCCGGGTGGTCCCCGGCTCCAGGGTCTGGACGAACTCGTCCCCGTCGGGGAACTCGAGCTGGTCGCTGTCGACCTCGACCCGGACGGTCAGGTCGCGCTCGGAGTGGTTCGTGAGCGTGACCGGGATCGTCGCCTCGCGGGCCGTCAGCGTGATGCGGAACTCCTCCGGCAGCGTCACCGCGCCGGTCACCGCCTCCAGGTCGGTCTCGGCGGCGGTCAGGTAGGCGTCCCGCTGCGCGTCCGGCGTGTCGACGCCGGTGCCCATGAGGAGCAGGTGCTGGAGCAGGCGGGTCGAGCCCGGGCTGCCGAGGGCGGCCTCGACGCCGGCGACCCGGGAGCGGGCCCGCCGGACGCGGGAGGCGAGGGGCACGAGGTCGTCGTCGACGGGGTGGGGCGCGAGCTCGAGGCGGTCGGGGCCCTCCTCGGGCGGGCCGACCTCGTCGAAGACCTCGTCGATCGCCATGGGCCGGACGGCGTGGCCGGTGCCGAGGGCCCGCAGCGCCTCGGCGACGACGTCCGGGGCGATCTGCTCGTCCCCCGGCAGCCAGACCGTCACCACCCGGGGGATCGAGGGGGCCTCGAGCCAGGTGATGGCGAGCTCGGCGAGGAACCGGGGCACGTCGACCGGGCCGTCGGCGCCGACCAGCGCGTCGGAGAGCTCGGGGTCGACGACCACGCCGACCAGCCCGCTGTCGCCCAGGGCGACGGGGGTCAGCGGGACGTCCGCGTCGTCGTCGCCGTCCCCGTCGTCGACGGCGGTGACCGGCACGACCGCCCGCCCCAGCCCGAGCTCGACCGCGGTGGCGGCCCCCAGCTCGCCCAGCGTCTCGCCGGCGAGCCACATGCCGCCGAGCGGCTCCCGGGCCAGGCGGCTGCGCACGACGTTGGCGCCGCCGTCGGCCTGGGCGGCGGCCTCCGACAGCAGGCCCGCCCGCTGCAGCGCGGCCAGGTCGACGCCGACGAAGGGCCGGGCGAACACCGGCCGCCCCGCGGTGGCGGACGCCAGCTGCTCGACGGTGGACCGCCCGGCGTCCTCGTCCTGGGCCAGGGCCTCGATCGTCTCCGGCCGCGGCGCCAGGGTCAGCGGGACGCCCGCGGTGCTCCGCAGGAGCTCGACACGCTCCTCGGCGCGCTCGAGGGCACCGGGCGGCAGTGCCCAGGTGCCGTCGGGCTGCAGCGCGTGCTCGGTGCCGACGTCGACGAGCACGGCGACGCCGAGCGGCGGGTACTCCGCGGTGCGGTCGCGCAGGTAGGAGAGGTAGGTGAGGACGCTGTCGAGCACCTCGCCGTCGGCCGACAGGAGCCGCACCTCGACGGGGTAGACGCCCCGGCCCGACAGGCCGGTGCCGCCACCACCGACCGGGAGGCCGATCGTGACCTCGCCGGGCGCCCGGGTGGGGAGCGCGCCGACGGGGCGGGGCTCCAGCTGGTGCTCGACGTCGCCCAGGTCGCCCTCGAGCGTGGCCCGGAACTGGGACCGGGACTCGAGGCGCTCGTGGACGACGAGGTCCAGCGCGGCGCCGGCCGGTGCGTCGTCGACGCGGACCGTCACGTCGTAGGCGTCGCCCGCGTAGACCCAGGCGGGCTGCTCGACCAGCTCGAGCCGGCCGCCGGACCGGGACGGCTGCGCAGACGACCCCGCGCCGGCGACCGGTGGGCCGCCCTCGGGCGTCCCCGCCCCGGCCGGTGGCCCGGCCAGCAGGGTGAGCACGAGCACGAGCAGGCCGGCGGCCGGCAGCGACGGGCGGCGGCGCCACCGGCCCCGCGGCCGGCGCCGGTGCCGGGTGGAGGGGCGGGACCGGCTCATCGGGGCTCCGGCGGCGCCGGCCACGCCCGTCCGAGCTCGGCGGCGCGGGGCCCGCCGGCGGCGTCGCCCGCGCCGTCGTCGACCAGGTCGCGCTGCAGGACCGCGAGGTCCTCGGCCTGCACCACGAACCCGAGGCGCTGGTAGAGGCGCAGCGACCGGGCGTTGTCCTCCTGCGTGTTGACCAGGGCGTCGCGGGCGCCCCACCGCCGCAGCCAGCGCAGCCCGTCGACGAGCAGCGCGGCGCCCACGCCGCGACCCTGGTGCTCCGGTGCCACGGCCAGGCGCTGCACGTAGCCGTTGGGACCGGTCCGACCGCAGACCGCGTAGCCGACGACGTCGCCGCCGGCGTCGCGTGCCACCTGGAAGTGGACGCTGGCGGTGGCGCTCAGCGCCTCGGCGAGACCGGCCTCGTCGAGGCGCCAGAACGGCGCGAAGGCGGCGCGGTCGACCGCGAGCACCCGGGCCTGGTCGCCCCGCCGGGCCCGGCGGATGCCGATGCCGGGTGGCCGGCTGGCCGCCGGCAGGTCGTCGAGGTCGTGCAGCAGCAGGTGCAGGTGGGCGGCCTCGGCGAAGCCCGCGGCGAGGAACGGGCCGCGGTCGGGGGCCCGGAGCGCCGCGGTGACCACCGACCGGTAGCCGCGGCGCCGCAGGTCCTCGAGCGTCCGCTCGACGTCGTCGACGGTCAGCGGCCCGAGGTGGTCGAGGGCCGGCGTCACGTGCGCGACGCGGGCGTCGCCCTGCCAGGGCCGCACCCGCATGCGGCCGGGTCGGCGGCGGGTGGGGATCGCGCTCATGCGGCGGTCAGGCCCCGGCCCCCCGACGGGGACGGGCGGCGGACGGTCGTTGCGCTCGGCGACCCGCCGTCGGGGCGGGCGGCCACCACGATCATGGGCACGAGCGTAGGCAACGCCGAAGCGGGCGGCGCGCGGACCGGAGGGGCGCGATCGGCCGACGGCCCGTTAGCGTTCCCGGGAGGATGGCCGTGATCTTCGTCACCCACCCGGACTTCGCCGACCACGACACCGGCGTCGGGCACCCCGAGCGGCCGGCGCGCCTCACCGCGGTCGCCGAGGGCGTGCGCCGGTCGGGTCTCGGCGGCGACCTGCGGCCCGTGGCGCCCGAGCCGGCGACGGTGGCGGACCTGGAGCGGGTGCACGACCCCGGCTACGTCGGCGCGCTCGAGCGGTTCTGCCGGACCGGGGGCGGGCACCTCGACGCCGACACGCCGTGCACGCCGCGGTCGTGGGACGCCGCGCTGCTGGCCGCCGGGGCGGGGCTCACCGCGGTCCGCCACCTGGAGGCCGGGGAGGGCGACGCCGCGTTCTGCGCCGTCCGGCCGCCCGGCCACCACGCCCGGCCGGCACAGGCGATGGGCTTCTGCCTGCTCAACAACGTGGCGATCACGGCCGCTGCGCTGGCGGAGCGGGGCGAGCGGGTCGTCGTCGTCGACTACGACGCCCACCACGGCAACGGCACCCAGGACGCCTTCTACGACGACCCGCGGGTCACCTACGTCTCGCTGCACCAGTCGCCGCTGTACCCCGGGACGGGCGCGCTGCTGGAGACCGGGCAGGGCGCGGGCCTCGGCCACAACGTCAACGTCCCGGTGCCGGCGGGCGCGACCGGCGACGTCTACCGGGCCGCCGTCGACGAGGTCGTGGCGCCGCTGGTGGCGGAGGTCGGCGCCACCTGGCTGCTGGTGTCGGCCGGGTTCGACGGCCACCGCGCCGACCCGCTGACCGACCTGGGGTTGAGCGCGGGCGACTTCGCCGACCTGACGGCCGAGCTGGTCGGGCTCGTGCCCCCGGGGCGCCGGCTCGTGTTCCTCGAGGGCGGCTACGACCTCGACGCGCTGGCGGACTCGACCGCGGCGGCGCTCGCCGCGCTGGCCGGCGACCGCCTGCACACCGAGGCGCCCACCGGTGGCGGGCCGGGCAGGGACGTGGTCACGGCCGCCCGGATGGTCCACCGGCGGGCGGTGCAGGAGGGCGCGTCGCAGCCAAGCGGTCCGCCGACGATCCCGCCGCGCTGGGGCCTGCCCGACGGCGACCTCACCTGAGCGGCACGGCGCCACCGTCCCGGGCCGGAGTCCGTGATCGGGCCGGCACCTCACTACGCTGCGACCGCGTGATCCCCGAGCGGTTGAAGCCGATCCTCGACGACGTCCGGCCGCTCGCCGAGCGCTTCACCGCGGCAGGCCACACCGTCTACCTGGTGGGCGGCATCGTCCGGGACCTCGTCCTGGGTCGGGCGGCGGACGGGGCCGACCTCGACCTCACCACCGACGCCCGGCCCGAGCAGACCCGGGCGCTGCTCGAAGGCTGGGCGGACGCCGTCTGGGACCAGGGGGCCGCGTTCGGCACGATCGGCGCCCGCAAGGGGGGCACAGTCTTCGAGATCACGACCCACCGGGCGGAGGCCTACCGCGAGGACTCGCGCAAGCCGCACGTCGTCTACTCCGACGACGTCACCGACGACCTGTCCCGGCGGGACTTCACGGTCAACGCCATGGCCCTGCGGGTGCCCGACGTCGAGCTGATCGACCCGTACGGCGGCGTCGACGACCTGGCCGCCGGCGTGCTGCGCACGCCGCTCGCACCGGAGGTGTCCTTCTCGGACGACCCGCTGCGGATGCTGCGGGCCGCCCGCTTCATCGCCGGCTACGGGCTGCGGCCCGACCCGGCGCTGGTCGAGGCGGTGCGGGCGATGCGGGGCCGGATGGAGATCGTGTCGGCCGAGCGCATCCGCGACGAGCTGTCGAAGCTGCTCCTCGTCGAGGACCCCAGCCCCGGGCTGTGGTTCCTCGTCGACACCCGCCTGTCCGACGAGTTCCTGCCCGAGCTGCGGGCGCTGCGCCTCGAGCAGGACCCGATCCACCGGCACAAGGACGTCCTCGCGCACACGATCGCCGTCGTCGCCAAGACCTCGCCCCGCCTGAAGCTGCGGCTGGCCGCGCTGCTGCACGACATCGGCAAGCCGAAGACCCGGTCGATCGGTCCCAAGGGCGTCACCTTCCACCACCACGAGGTGGTCGGGGCCCGCATGGCCCGGGAGCGGCTCCGGGCGCTCCGGTACCCCAACGACGTCGTCGACGACGTCCAGCGCCTGGTCTTCCTGCACCTGCGCTTCCACGGCTACCGCGACGACGTGTGGTCCGACTCGGCGGTCCGGCGCTACGCCCGCGACGCCGGCCACCTGCTCGACGACCTCAACGAGCTGGTCCGGTGCGACTGCACGACCCGCAACGAGCGCAAGGCCCGGATGCTGGCCAAGCGCATGGACGCGCTCGAGGCCCGCATCGCCGAGCTGCGCGAGCGCGAGGCGCTGGAGGCCATCCGCCCCGACATCGACGGCCACCGCGTCATGGAGCTGCTGGGCGTCGGGCCCGGCCCGCACGTCGGCGAGGCGCTGTCGATGCTGCTCGAGGCCCGTCTGGACGAGGGGCCGCTGGGCCGGGAGGAGGCGGAGCGCCGCGTCCTCGCCTGGTGGGCCGAACGGAACCGGCAGCGGGACGCCGAGGCGGGGGGCGGCGCGCCCGGCGGCGGGGGCGGGGACGGTGGACGTGCGCGCGCGGCTCGGGCGCCCGGCCAGGGGCCGGCCGACCGGGCCGCCGGCGCCAGCGACACCGCCGGCGGCCCGGGCCGGAGCTGAGCGCGCCGGCCGCCCTCCCCACGCACCGGGGAGGGCAGCCGGCCGGTCCGCACCCGGGCGTGCTGGGGATGCCACCCGGGGGACCGCCCCGGTCACCGGGAGGATTGGTGCCGGGGCACGAGGCGCTGCCCCTCCGGACGTGTGGTGAGTGGCGTCCGAGGCCGTGTGGCAGCGCTGCTCACGGATCGAAGGACGGGCGAGCGCCCGGAACGTGACGCGATCTCGCGAGAATTCTCCGCGGGTTCCCACCCGGTCCCCGCCGGAAAGGGGCGGGCGACGCTCAGATCCCCAGCTTGCGGGCCCGCACGATGAGCGTGGGCGGCAGCCAGCGCATCGCTTCCGACCAGGTCTCGCCGGCCGTCCCGCGCTCGGGCTGGGGCTCGAGCAGCGCGTCGACGCTGAACCCGGCCCGGCCGAGGCTGGCGAACAGCGCCGAGAGCGTGATCACCCGGTCGGGCCGGTCGCGGACGGGGTCGTGCGACCAGGGCACGGGCTCGGGGTCCCACCACGAGCGGCGCACCACCGGCTCGGCGTCGGTGGGGTCGACGAGCAGGAAGGCCGGGTGGGGGAGCGAGAAGACGAACGGCCGCTCGCTGCGCAGCACCCGGTGCACCTGCCGGAACACGCGGTCGAGGTCGTCGACCGTGGCCAGCGCGTAGGTGCTGACCGCGGCGTCGATGGTGTCGGCCCGGACGAAGGCGAGGTCGGCCAGCGAGCCGTGGTGGGTCTCGACCTTGACGCCGGCCTTGGCGGCGCGCTCCCGGGCCTCGTCGAGGTTGCCCTCGACGTCGTCGACCGCGATCACCCGGGCGCCCGCCGTCGCCATGGCCACCGTGTTGACACCGGCGCCGCAACCCAGCTCGAGCACCCGCCGACCGGCCACGTGCCCCAGCAGCCGGAGCTCGTCCTCGGTGGGGATGCCGGGGCCGTAGTGCACGGCGGGCGGCTGCAGCCGGGCGCCCGCGGGGCCGCCGAGGGAGAACCGGGTCCAAGCCATGTGCCCAGTCTGACGCGTCGCCGGCTGCCGCGGCGTGCGGTGACGGCGGTCGCGCGCTCGGCGTTCCGGCCGCGGACCGGCGCGCGGACGCGCCGCGACCCCGTGGCCGGCGCGGGGGCCGGGCGTCACGGGGTCGCGGGCCGGCAGCTGCCGGCGGGTGGTGACCCGCCGGGTCAGGCGCCGGCGATGAACTTCTCGAGCTCGTCGCGCGCCACGTCGTCGTGGACCTGGGTGGGCGGCGACTTCATGAAGTACTGGCAGGCCGGCATGACGGGCCCGCCGAGGCCGCGGTCCTGCGCCAGCTTGGCGCACCGGACGGCGTCGATGATGACGCCCGCCGAGTTGGGCGAGTCGTGGACCTCGAGCTTCAGCTCGACGGTGAGCGGCACGTCGCCGAAGTTGCGGCCCTCGAGGCGGATGAACGCCCACTTGCGGTCCTCCAGCCACGGCACGTGGTCGGAGGGGCCGATGTGGACGTTGTCGTCGCTGATGCCCGCCTCGATCTGGCTGGTGACCGACTGGGTCTTGGAGACCTTCTTGGACTTCAGCCGGGACCGCTCCAGCATGTTCATGAAGTCCATGTTCCCGCCGAAGTTCAGCTGGTAGGTGCGGTCGATCGTCGTGCCGCGGTCCTCGAACAGGCGGGCCAGCGTGCGATGCACGATGGTGGCGCCGACCTGCGACTTGATGTCGTCGCCAATGATCGGCACGCCCGCCTCGGTGAACTTGGCGGCCCACTCGGGGTCGGAGGCGATGAACACGGGGATGGCGTTGACGAAGGCCACGCCCGCGTCGAGGCAGGCCTGGGCGTAGTACCGCTGCGCCTCCTCCGAGCCGACGGGCAGGTACGAGACGAGCACGTCGGCCTCGGTCTCGCGCAGCACGGCGGCGACGTCCACCGCCTCGGCCGGGGACTCCTCGCGCTCCCGGGTGTAGTACTCGCCGAAGCCGTCGAGGGTCGGGCCCCGGTGCACCGTCACGCCCAGGTCGGGCACGTCCGCGAAGCGGATGGTGTTGTTGGGCGCGGCGTGGATGGCCTTGGCCACGTCGACGCCCACCTTGTCGGCGTCCACGTCGAAGGCGGCCACGACCTCGATGTCGCGGATGTGGTAGCCGCCCAGGTCGACGTGCATGAGCCCGGGCACCGAGTCGGTCGGATCGGCGTCCCGGTAGTAGTGGATGCCCTGGACGAGCGAGCTGGCGCAGTTGCCCACGCCGGCGATGGCGAGTCGGATCTTGCTCATGGTTCCTCCGGTTCGTGTCGACCGTCTGGGTCGGCGGATCGGTGTGGACCAGTGGTCGTGTCGGGTGCGGCGGGCGGTGTGGCCGCCGCGCTGCCCGCGGCGGCCGCCCGCTCGTTCTCGATGAGGCGGTCGAGCCAGGCGATGTCGGCCTCGAGCGCCGCGGTGTCGCGCTCGAACAGCGAGCGCAGGTAGGTGTTGACCCCCCGGTCGCCGGGGGTGCGGCGCCGCTCCTCGACCCGGCGGACGAGCTCCGCTCGGCGGCGCTCGAACAGCGCCAGGCGCTCCTCGGGTGGCAGGACCTCGCAGAACGCGACCCGCACCGGGAACTCACGGTCGTCGGAGACGTCGGGGTCGGTGAGCAGCTCGACGAGCCGCTGCCGCCCGGCGTCGGTGATGCCGTAGACCTTCTTGCCCCGGGCGCCCCGCCCGCCCGCGGCGGCACGCCGTTGGGCCCGGAACGCCGCCAGCTCACCCACCAGCGAGCCGCTCATCGGCGCGCTGGGCGTGCGGGCGGCGCTGGTGACGGCCTTGACGTAGCCGGCCCGCTCCAGCCGCCCGAGGGCGGGGTAGAGCGAGCCGAACGAGATGGCGAGGCGCAGGCCGCGCAGGTCGCCGAGACGCTTGCGCAGCTCGTAGCCGTGGAGGTCGCTCTCGACGAGGAGGCCGAGGATGGCGAGGTCGAGCATCGGTGGCCGATCGCTGGAGGGGCGGTGGTGCGCGGGTGTGCTCGCACCGAGGATAGCGAACGATCATATCGACACCTCATATCGAATCGATATATCGCCCAGCCGTGAGAGCGAGTGTGCCGCCGCGTGCGTGGGCGGTCAAGTGCCCCCGCGCGGCGCCGCGCGCGGTCGCAAGGGACCACGGGTCCGGCCCGGCGAGGAGGGCGGCAGCCGGGCGGGCGCGCCGCTACCCTCGCTCCCCATGAGCTTCCGCCCGGAGGCGCTCGGTGCCGTGAACGGCAACGGCGGTGTCGTCGACTACCGGCTGACGCGCCAGGCGGTCGTGCGCGAGTACCGCCGGGGCCGCCTGTCGCGGGTCGACGTCTGCGACGCCCACCCCGAGCTCCGCCGGGCGGCCCAGGGGGTCGGTCGGATCATCGACGAGACCTGCCCCATCTGCGAGGAGCAGCCCCTCGCCCTCGTCACCTACGCCTTCGGCCCCCGGCTGCCGTCCGGGGGCCGGTGCATCAGCTCGGCGCGGGAGATGGCCAAGCTCGCCCGCGGGCGCACCCAGGTCGCGTGCTACGTCGTCGAGGTGTGCACGGCCTGCTCGTGGAACCACCTGAACCGGGTGTTCCACGTCGGCGGCCGCTGACCGCCACCGCGCACCCGGCGGTCGGGCGGCCCCGCGATCGCGCGGGGTCGGGGGCGCGGGGGTAACCTTCCGCCTTCGAATGGCTGGAGCGACACACCTTCGTGCCGATGGCGCGCGCCCGCGCGCCCGCCGGGCGCCGCTCGACGCCGACGCACCCACCCGCGTCCGCCGTCCCGCCGGGCAGGTCCGCGGTGGGCGGGTGGCCCGGGCCCAGGCCTCGTCCGCCGGTCGCCGCCGGTCAGGTGACCCGCGCCCGGGCCGGCCGGGCGGCCGCCCCCGCGGCGCCGCCGGCGCACCGGGGGGTCGCTCGCCGGGTCGCGGCGGTCGCGGCGAGGGCGGAGGTGGTGGTCGCGGGCCGGGCGGCCGCGGCCCCGGGGGGCGTGGCCCCGGTCGTGGCGACGGGGGGAAGGGCCGCCGGTCCCGCGACGGCGGCCGCAAGCGCAGCCTCCTGTGGCGCTGGCGGCGCCCGCTGTTCCTGGTCGGCCTGGCCATGCTGGCGGCGGTGGCCGGGGTGGGCGTCGTGCTCGCCCAGACCGAGCTGCCCGAGCTCGACGACCTCCAGCAGTCGTCCTACATCTGCGCGGCCGACGTGCCGGCGGGCGAGTGCGACGCCGGGAACGCCATGGCCCGGATGCAGTCCGACGAGAACCGCACCAACGTGCCGCTCGACGAGGTGCCCGACATCGTCGTCCAGGCGGTCATCGCCATGGAGGACCGCGACTTCTTCGAGCACGACGGCGTCAACCCCATGGGCATCGCCCGCGCCCTCTACCAGAACATCCGCGGCGGCGGGATCTCGCAGGGCGGCTCCACCATCACCCAGCAGTACGTGAAGATCGCCTTCGACCTGACCACCCAGCGCTCGATCAGCCGGAAGATCAAGGAGGCGATCCTCAGCATCAAGCTCGAGCAGCAGATGTCGAAGGAGGAGATCCTCGAGGGCTACCTCAACACGATCTTCTTCGGCCGGGGCG
>DATGPY010000326.1:0-6023 GCA_035304465.1 Acidimicrobiales bacterium
CAGGACATCGCCCGGGCCAAGAACATCTGCGCCACCTGCCCGGCCATGATCCCCTGCCTCGAGGGCGCGCTGGAGCGCCGGGAGCCCTGGGGCGTGTGGGGCGGTCAGCTGTTCCTCAACGGCAAGATCCTCGCCACCAAGCGGCGGCGGGGGCGGCCGCCGAAGCGGCCTCGCCCCGAGGACCAACTGCCCGACATCCCGATCCCCGAGCACCTCCAGGACGTGGCGATCGTCCGGAGCGCCTGACCGGGACAGCCGTGACCGACCACCCGATGCACCACTAGCTGCGCCGACCGGACCACCACCGGCACTGCGGCGAACGCGGAGAAGGGTTCGGTGGCACGGCGACGACCAGCACCCCCGGCGCGGACACGCGGTGCGGGGCACCGGATCCCGGCGGTGCCCCGCGCCGGCGCGCCGATTGCCGCGCCCGACCGGACCGACGGTACGGTCGTAGCCGTGGCCTCACGCCGCATCCCCCTCCCTGCGGTCCTCCTGTCGACCGCGCTGGCCCTGGCCGCCGCGCTGGGCACGTTCGCGCTGCTCGACGACGGCGGCGACGGCGCCTCCGGCGACGACCCCGCCGAGGGCTACGAGCTGACCCCGGCGGGTGACGTGCCGGGCTCGGTCGGCGAGGTGCGCCTCGCGCCGCTCGACGGCGGCGAGGAGCGCCGGCTGGGCGAGCTCGTCGGGGCGCGCCCGATCGTCGTCAACTTCTTCGCCTCCTGGTGCGCGCCCTGCGTCGAGGAGATGCCGGCGTTCGAGGCCGTGCACCAGGACGTCGGCGACCAGGTGACGCTCATCGGCATGGCCAACCAGGACTCGCCCGACGACGCGCTCGCCACCGTGGCCGCGACCGGGGTCACCTACCCGACCTACGGCGACCCCGACAGCGACGCCCTCACCTTCTTCGGGGGCCTCGCCATGCCGACGACCGTGTTCATCGACACCGACGGCGAGGTCGTCGAGGTGCACAGCGGCCCGCTGACCGAGGACGAGCTGCGCTCGAAGCTGGACGACCTGTTCGGGGTCGGGGCGTGATCCTCGCCGTCGGGCCCGACCAGGCCTGGGCCTACTACCTCACGCTCGGGATGGTGGCGACGGTCAACCCGTGCGGGTTCGCCATGCTGCCCGCCTACCTGTCGTACTTCCTGGGCCTCGAGGGCCGCGGTGCGGACGAGCCCCGGGCCGGCGTCGCCGTGGCGATGCGGGTGGCGGTCGCGGTGGCGGCCGGCTTCCTCGCCGTGTTCGCGGTCGCCGGCGCCGCCGTCCGGCTGACGTCGCTGCCGGTCTACGAGACCGTGCCGTGGGTCTCGATCGTCATCGGCGTGGCGCTGGCGGTGCTCGGCCTCGCCATGCTCGTCGGCTACGAGCCGACGGTGCGCCTGCCCCGCCTCGACCGGGGCGGCCGCGAGCGGACGGTGCGCTCGATGTTCGTCTTCGGCGTGTCCTACGCCATCACCTCGATCGGCTGCACGATGCCGCTGTTCCTCGGGGCGGTGGCCGGCACCATGACCAACGACTCGATCGTCGACGGCGTCCTCGTCTTCGCCGTCTACGGGCTCGGCATGACGGTCGTCCTGCTGGCGCTCACCGTGGCCATCGCCCTGGCCCGGACCTCGATCGTGCGACGGCTGCGGCAGGTCCAGCCCTACGTCCACCGCATCTCGGGCGGGCTCGTCACCCTCGCGGGCGCGTACGTCGCCTGGTACGGGTGGCAGTCGCGGGGCCTGGGCGAGGGCCGGGTCCCCGACTCGAACGTCACCCGGGTCGTGTCCGACTGGTCCACCAGCGTGACGTCGTGGATCGACGGCGTCGGCGCGGTGCGCATCACCGTCGTCGTCGCCGTCCTGCTCGCCGGCGTGCTCGTCGGCGTGCGTGCCACCCGCGACGCCGGCGCCGGCGGCGGGCGCGCCGCTGGCGACCGGCCGGCGACGGCCCGCGGTCGCCGGGGCCCGGCGCCCCAGGGCTGACCCACCCGCCCGCGCCGTCAGGGGCCGAGGCGCTCGACCCGCCAGCCCGAGGGCGCGGTCGCGTCGCGGTGGTAGACGAGCCGGTCGTGCAGCCGGCGCTCACGCCCCTGCCAGAACTCGACGCGGTGGTGCACGACCCGGATGCCGCCCCAGTGCGGGGGCCGGGCGATCGGGCGGCCGACGTGCTCGGCCTCCAGCTCCGCCCACCGGCGCTCGAGCGTGGCCCGGTCGGGGATCGGGCGGCTCTGCGGCGAGGCCAGCGCCGCGATCTGGCTGCCGCGGGGCCGCGTCGCCCAGTACGCGTCGGCGGCCTCGTCCTCGAGGCGCTCGGCCTCGCCGTCGACGACGACCTGCCGGCCCAGCGGGTGCCAGGGGAACAGCAGGGCGACCTGCGGGTTGGCGGCCAGCTCGCGGCCCTTGCGGCTCTCGTGGTTGGAGAAGAAGACGAACCCCCGGTGGTCGAGCGCCCGCAGCAGCACCGTGCGCACCGAGGGCCGTCCGTCGGGCGTCGCCGTGGCCACGACCATGGCGTTGGGGTCGCCGACGGCGACCGGTCGCCACTCGGTGAACCACCGGCGGAACTGCTCGACGGGATCGGGCGCGAGGTCGGCCTCGTCGAGGCCCGCGTACGTGTACTCCTCGCGCAGCTCCGCCAGCTCGGTCAGGTCCATGCCCCCGGTCTACCGCGCGCCGGCGCCGGCCCATGGCCACGACGGGCCGGGGCGGCGCCGGCGGTCGGTCGTCCGCGGCCGCGCGGGGCCGCCGGAGGTCGTCGGTGCGGTCAGTCGCCGAAGCCGTGCTCGGCGAGCCAGTCCTCGGCGATGTCGTCGGCGTCCTCGCGGTCGACGTCGTAGCGCCTGTTCATCTCGATCAGGTCCTCGGTCGTCAGCTCGGCCGAGACCGCGTCGAGCACGGAGGTGAGGTCGTCACCGTAGGCGTCGACGAGCTCCTGGCTCACGACGGGGAACACGTTGTCGGCGGCCAGCATCTGCTGGTCGTCCTCCAGCAGGACGAAGCCCTCCGAGGCGATGCGCCCGTCGGTCGAGAACAGCACGCCGACGTCGATCGCGCCCTCGGCGAGCGCCGTGGCGACGAGGCCCGCGTCGAGCGGCTCGAAGTCCTGCGACAGGTCGACGCCGTAGACCCGCTGGAGGCCCGGGATGCAGAACGGGTTCGACTCGCAGTCCTGCGGGGCGCCGAGCGTCAGCTCGCCGGCGTGGTCGGCCAGGTCGGACAGCGTCTCGAGCCCGAGCTCGTCGGCGGTCTCCCGGGTGACCACGAAGGCGTTGGTGTCGACGGCCGCCGACGGCGTGAGCGCCACGAGGTCGCGCTCCTCCAGCAGCGGCTCCAGGTGGCCGAGCGTCTCGTCGACGTCGCCGGTCGCCTGCCCCGCGTTGTCGTTCAGGAACTCGAGCTGCGAGGCGACGTAGTCGGGCGCGAGGTTGACGTCACCCGACGCGAAGGCGCCGAACAGCAGGTCGCGGAAGCCGCCGACCTCCTGGATGCCGACCTCGAAGCCGGCGTCGTCGAGCGCGCCCGCGTAGATCTCGGCGAGGATCAGCGACTCCCCGAAGTCCTGGGCGCCGATGCGGATGGCCGGCCCGTCGGGGACCGATCCGCCGTCGTCGCCGCCGGTCCCGGCATCGCCGTCGTCGTCGCCGCACGCCGCGGCGACGAGCACGAGCGCGGCGACGGCGGCGAGCAGCCGCCAGGCCCGGCGCGGACGGGTGGTGGCGGGCCCGCGCTCGGGCGGCCCGGTGGTGGCCGTGGGCGCCCGGTCGTGGTTGCGCGAGGTGGTGGTCGGTGTCATGGGGTCTGTCCTTTCCCCGGCTGGTTGCTGTCGTGGAGACCTGGAGGAGGGCGGCGGGTCGGCGGGGTGTCAGGGCACGGCGGTCGCGGCGCCGTCCCGGCCGGTGACGGTCACGTCGGCCCAGCGGCCGGGCTTGCGGCGCCACGGCACCAGCACCCGGGCGGCCAGGGCGAACAGCGCGTCGATGGCGAGCGCCATCAGCGCGACGGCGACGGCGCCGGCGAGCATCCGGCCCTTGTCGGGGCTGGTGAACCCGGTGACGATGAGCGTGCCGAGGTTCCGGTAGCCGACGAGGGCGCCGAGCGTGGCGGTGGCGACGACCTGGACGGCGGACACCCGCAGCCCGGTGAGGACGAGGGGCAGGGCGACGGGGAGCTCGACGCGCCGCACCAGCTCGCCGCCCCGCATGCCCATGCCCTGGGCCGCCTCGACGGCGTCGGCGGGGACGTCGCGGACGCCGGTGTAGGTGTTGGTGAAGATCGGCGGGATGGCCAGCAGCACGAGGGCGACGATGGTCGGCCAGAAGCCGAGGCCGAACCCGTAGCGCAACGAGAAGGGCAGCAGCAGGGCGAGCACGGCGAACGACGGCACGGCCCGACCGATGTTGACCACCGACACGGCCACCAGCGCGCCCCGCTTCACGTGGCCGAGCACGACGCCGGCCGGCACCGCCACCGCGGCGGCGACCAGAAGGGCGACCACCGACACCCGCAGGTGCGCCCAGGCCAGCGCCGGCAGGCCGTTGCGGCCGGACCAGGCGTCGGGTGACTGGAGGTAGTCCCACATGTCGCGCAGGACACCGCTCACGGCGCCACCTCCGCGCCGGCGGGCGCGCGGGCCCGGCGAGCCGCCCGGGCCCAGGGCGTGATCAGCCACTCGAGGGCGACGAAGGCGACGTCCAGCGCCACGGCCAGGGCGACCGACAGCACGGTGCCGACGACGATGGGCGTCGGGAAGTCGCGGGAGAGCCCGTCGTTGATGAGGTCGCCGAAGCCGCCCTTGCCGACCAGCGCCGTGACCGTCACGAGCCCGACCGTGGTCACCGTCGCGATCCGCAGGCCGGCCACGATGGCCGGCACGGCCAGGGGAAGGTCGACCTGCAGCACCCGGCGCCAGCGCTCGTAGCCCATGGCGTCGGCGGCCTCGCGGGCGGCGGCCGGTACGCCGTCGAACCCGGCGACGATGTTCCGTAGCAGGATGAGCAGCGTGTAGCTGACGAGCGCCACCATGGCGGTGCGGAAGCCCAGGCCGAAGAACGGGATGGCGACCAGCACGCCGAACAGCGCCAGGCTGGGGATGGCGTAGAGGACGCTGCAGATGCCGGCGAGCGGCTCGTAGGTCCAGCGCCAGCGCACCGCCACGAGCGCGAGCACGAGCGAGATGGCGAAGCCGACGGCCACGGCGACGGCGGTGAGGTGGAGGTGCTCCCAGAACGCGGCCGTGATGTCGTCGGTGTGGTCGCGCACCCAGTCCCACCGCACGAGCGGCTCGGCGGCCGTCAGCGGGGCGGTCACCCGGTGACCCCCTCGGCCAGGTCGTCGAGCGTCAGCACGCCGAGGTAGCGGGCGTCCGGCGAGGCGCCCGCCGCACCGGCGTGGGGGTCGTCCACGACCACCGCCACCCGCGAGCGCGAGGTGACGATGACGTCGAGGGCCGACCGGAGGGTCGTGTCGGCCCGCACCACCGCGGCGAACGGCCGGGGCTCGGCCGCGGCGACGGACGACACCCGGTCGAGGTCGTCGGCCCCGACCCAGCCCCGCAACCGGTCGCCCTCGCACACCGCGACCCAGTCGGTCCCCTCCCGAGCCATGACCTGTCGGGCCTCCTCGACCGGCGCGCCGGCCTCGACCACCGGACCCCGGCGGAGGGCGGCGCTGCCGACCCGCAGCAGCGACAGCCGCTTGATCCCCCGGTCGTCGCCGAGGAAGTCGGCGACGAAGTCGTTGGCCGGCTCCCGCAGCAGGTCCTCGGGCGAGCCGACCTGCTCGAGCACGCCGCCGACGTTGAGCACGGCGATGCGGTCGGCGAGCTTGATCGCCTCGTCGATGTCGTGGGTGACGAGCACGATCGTCTTGTGGACCCGGCGCTGCAGCGCCATCAGCTCGTCCTGCAGGCGGGCCCGCACGATGGGGTCGACCGCCGAGTACGGCTCGTCCATGAGCAGGACCGGCGGGTCGGCCGCCAGCGCCCGGGCCACCCCGACCCGCTGCTGCTGGCCGCCGGAGAGCGCCGCCGGGTAG
>DATGPY010000327.1:0-8250 GCA_035304465.1 Acidimicrobiales bacterium
GACCCCGAGCTGGACATCAGCGACATCGACGCCATCCGCCGGGTGGCCGAGTACTGCAACCGCCTGCCGGTGCACCCCCGCCACCCCTACGTGGGCGACCTCGTCTACACGGCGTTCTCCGGCAGCCACCAGGACGCCATCAAGAAGGGCTTCGCCGCCCTCGGCGAGGACTACGAGGTCTGGGAGGTGCCCTACCTGCCCATCGACCCCAAGCACGTGGGCCGCACCTACGAGGCGGTGATCCGGGTCAACAGCCAGTCCGGCAAGGGGGGCGTCGCCTACATCATGCACACCGAGCACGGCTTCGACCTGCCCCGCCGGCTGCAGATCGAGTTCTCGAAGACCATCCAGACGATCACCGAGGACACCGGCACCGAGATCACGCCGGCCGAGATGTGGGACACCTTCGTGCGCGAGTACATGCCGGACGACGCCCCGGTGAAGCTCGTCTCGCACGAGTCGACGACGGGCGAGGAGGGGTCGCGGGTCGTGGCCCAGCTCGTGGTCGACGGCGAGCACCGGACCGTCACCGGCGAGGGCAACGGCCCCATCGCCGCCTTCGTGGCCGGGCTCCAGGCCGACCTCGGCATCGACATCGACGTGGTCGACTACAGCGAGCACGCGGTGGGCGCCGGGTCCGACGCCACCGCCGTGGCCTACGTCGAGACCCAGCGGTCGGACGGCACCGTGCGCTGGGGCGTGGGCCGGCACGAGAGCATCACGACGGCGTCGTTCGAGGCGGTCGTCTCCGCGGTCAACCGCCACCGGCGGGACATGCAGGTCGTCGACCCCGTGCGGCCCATGCCGGCCGAGCCCGGCGCCCGCGCTGGCGGTGCTGACGGCTGACCTCTCACCACCACACGTGTCGACGGGAGCGCCGAGGGCGGGATCTTCCGCTCGAACCTCTGGTGTAACGGATGTCACACCGGTTACGATGCGCCCGCCGAACGGCCGAGTGAACGCCGAGCGCACGCCCTGAGCCTGGGCCGGGCGTGCGTGACGGGTCTCCTCCCGCCGGGGCCGGTCTCGCACCGCCCCGGCGGGAGAGCGGCCGGGCCGTGTGCCATCCTGCCGGGGCCATGACCTCCGACGGCGCCCCCACCCCCGACCCGGACCCGACGCCGCCCGACCCCGACCCGACGCGCCCCGGCCCGGCGCCGCCGAGGTCGTCGCGGCGCCGCCTCGTCGTCGGCATCGCCGCCGCGGTCGCGGTGGTGCTGCTCGTCGCCGTCGTCGTCGTGGTCGGCGGCGCCCGCGAGGGCGACGAGCCGGTCGCCGAGCCGGCGGCCACGACGACCGCGCCCCCCGACGAGCCCGACGAGCGGGACGAGCCCCGCACCCCGCCGGCGGACGCCGGCACGCTGACGGGCGTCGGCGATCCCTACTACCCGGACGTCGGCAACGGGGGCTACGACGTCGACCACTACGAGCTCGACCTCACCTGGGACCCGGACGCCGGGCGCATGGACGGCCACGTCACCATCACCGCCACGGCGACCGCGCCCCTCGACGAGCTCGCCCTCGACGCCGTCGACCTCGACATCGCCGCGGTCACCGTCGACGGCCGGCCGGCGAGCGCCGAGCCGGTCGGCGAGCGGGACCTCGTCGTCACCCCGGCGGCGCCGCTGGACGCCGGGCAGGTCTTCCGGGTCGAGGTCGAGTGGTCGGCCGCCCCCAACGCGGTGCAGGACACCTCGCTGATCGAGTCCGGGTGGTACGCGGACGGCGAGGAGGTCTACGCCGTCTTCGAGCCCAGCGGTGCCGCCACCCTCTTCCCGGGCAACGACCACCCCAGCGACAAGGCCTCCTACGACCTGCGGGTCACCGTGCCCGAGGGGCTGGACGTGGCCGCCAACGGCATGCACGTCGCCACCGAACCGGGCGACGGCGTCGCCACGTGGGTGTTCGAGGTGCCGGAGCCGATGGCCACCTACCTCGTGCAGGTGGTCATCGCCGAGCTCGTGCTGGTCGAGGGCGACGGTCCGGAGGGGGTCGTGGTGCGCCACGCCTTCGACGCGGACGTCGCCGACGAGCTGGGCGACACCATGGACCTCACCGGCGAGATGATCGCCTTCTTCGAGGAGCTGTTCGGCCCGTACCCGTTCGAGGTCTACGGGGCGGTCGTGGTCGACGAACCGCTCGGGCTGGCCCTCGAGACCCAGACCCTGTCGATCTTCGGCATCGACTCGGCCGACAGCGAGTCCACCGTCGCCCACGAGCTCGCCCACCAGTGGTTCGGCAACTCGGTCACGCCGGCGACCTGGCAGGACATCTGGTTGAACGAGGGCTTCGCCACCTACGCCGAGCTGCTCTGGCGCGAGCACCGTGGCGGCGGGACGCCCGACGACTTCGCCGAGGCGGCCGCCGGGCAGGCCGTCCTCCTGGCCACACCGCCGGGCGACCCGGGGCCCGACGGCCTGTTCGCCCCCTCGGTCTACGACCGGGGCGCGCTCACCCTGCACGTGCTGCGCCACCACATCGGCGACGACGCGTTCTTCACGCTGCTGCGGACCTGGTGCGAGGTCCACGCGGGGGCGTCGGCCTCGACCGCCGACTTCGAGGCACTGGCCGAGGAGGTCTCGGGCCAGGACCTCGACGAGCTGTTCGACGCCTGGCTGCGGGCGCCGGAGATGCCGTCGCTCGACGAGTGGCTCGATTGAGCACGGCGGTGGGCCCGCCGCGGGGCCGGGGGCCGCCTCAGCGGCCGGCGTGACCGGTGCGGGGCCAGAGCCCGACGCGCATGCGCAGCACCATGGCCAGCATCTCCAAGCCCAGCGGCACGGTCTTGCGCAGGTCGCCGGTCACCGATGACTCACCGACCCGGGGCCGGTAGTTGACCGGCACCTGCACGACGCTCGCCCGCTGCCGCACGGCGGCCATCAGCATCTCGAGGCCGAAGGCCGAGCCGGTGACCCGCAGCTCGGGCAGCAGCTTCTCGACCCGCTCGCGGGTCACGACCCGGAAGGTGCAGCCGACGTCGCTGAGGTAGGCGGTGTTGAACAGCACCTCGACCACCTTGGCCACCGCCCAGTTGCCCCAGCGCAGGAACCGGCCCATGTTGGCGCCGTCCCAGATGAAGGTGGTCACGGTGCGGGAGCCGACGACGAGCTCGCACTCGCGGGTGTAGGGGAGCAGCTTGAGCAGGTCGCGGGGCTCGAAGGTGCCGTCGGGCTCGCAGACGCAGATCAGGTCGGTGCGGGCCTCGCGCAGCCCCCGCATGATCGCCGCCCCGTACCCCTGGACCGGCTCGTGCACCTCGCGGGCCGAGGTCGTCGCCACCTCCTCGGAGGTGCCGGGGGCGGCGTTGTTGTTGACGACGAGGATGTCGTCGACGACGCCGAGGTCCTCGAAGCCCCGGATCACCGCGGCGATGCTGTCCTTCTCGTTGTAGGTCGGCAGCACGACGCAGAGCGACTTGTCGTCCCACACGGTCAGTCGTGCCCTCCATCGGGTGGTGCGGCGTCGGCGGCGGCGAGGGCGGCCCCGGCTCCGGCGCCGGCCTCGGGTCGGGCGGCGGCGGCCGCGACGGTGAGCGCGAGCCCGCCCAGGGCCCCGACCGCGAGCCAGGCCGTCCAGCCCCCGAGCGGTGGGCGCCACCGCTCGTCGCCCAGGAAGGCGACGGGGCCGTCGAGGCCGACCGCGTAGCGGCGGCCGTTGGCGTAGAGCGCCAGGACGTGGACGGCGCCGGCGACGAGGCCGGCCGCGACGGGAAGGAGGCGGAGCACGGCGGGTGCGGTCCCCGCCCGCACCCGGTCGACCACGACCGCGCCGGCGTAGATCGGGCAGACGGCGAGGAACGGCAGCACGTGCCGGCCCTGCGAGGCGGCGCCGACGGGGTGGAAGACGGCGGCGTAGGTGGCGTAGGTGGCTCCCACGGTGGCGACCAGCCCCGCGGCCAGCACCACACGGTCGCGGCCGTCGCCGAGCGCCAGCCCGAGGGCGCAGAGCCCGACCAGCAGAGCGACCCAGGCCCAGACGCCCCACGCTGGCAGCGGGGTGTCGAGCCACCCGAACATGCCGACCGCCGACCTGATCAGCTGGTCGCCCTTCTCGACGAAGTCGTCGACGGCGGCGGGGTCGACGGGTGAGCCGGTGTCGACCGGGTGGTCGTAGGCCAGCTCCCAGGCGACGAGCGCGGCGCTCGAGGCCGCGAGGAGCAGCACCGAGGCGACGAAGGCCGGCCGTGGCGCCCGGACCAGCCTCCCCAGCTCGTGCCGGCGGGCGACGGCCACGACGCCGAGCAGCACGGCGAGCGTCACGATGCCCATCTGCCGGCTCAGGATCAGCACCGAGCCGGTGACCGCCAGGCCGAGTTGGACCCGGGGCCGGGACAGGGAGCCCGGGCGCCGCAGGCAGACGACGGCGACGGCGGCCACCGCGAAGGCGGAGGTGATCTCGATGCCGCTGCTCGTCACCGTCGCGCTGGTGAACAGGGCCATCGGCGTGAGCGCGACGAACGCGCCGACCAGCGCGGCCGGGCCCAGGTCGCGCGCCAGGTACCAGGCGCCGGCGGCGATCAGCGCGAGGCCCGTGACCAGGACCACGACCCGGGCGGCGTAGAAGGCGGCCGCCGGCGAGCCCTGGGTGCGGGCGGCGACGCCCATCCCGACGTAGGTGAACGGCGGGTAGGCGCCGATCGGCGTGTCCCGGACGACCTCGCCGTCCCCGTCGTCGTCCCGGGCGACCGACCCGTCGGGGAGGCAGTCGGCCGTCACGGCGGGCCGGAAGGCGAAGCAGGCGTAGCCGTCGGGGGCGAGCTCGACGGGGACCTCCACGAGGCGGGTGATCGAGAGGTTGCGCCGGGTCAGCGGCGGGCCGTCGGGCAGCGGCTCGTCGTAGGCCTCGCCGATGTCGAGGCGGCCCATGCCGATGGCCTTGATGAGGTGGTGGTTCTCGTCGGGTGCGGCGGAGGGCGGGTTGGACACCACCCAGGCGGCACCGAGCAGCAGGTAGGGCAGCGTGAAGAGGGCCGCCCACCGCCACGCGGCGCGGGCGCCGGCGCCCGGGGGCGAGGCGTCGGCGGCGGCCGGCCGGGCCGGGGCGTCGTCGGCGGAGGTGGCAGCGGGCGCGAGCTCGTCGGCCGGCACCGCCATCACGCCCCCTCCGGCGCCGGCTCGGCGACCACCAGCATCTGGCCGGCGAGCGGGCGGATCGGCGACCGCAGGTAGAGCGGGACGAGGAAGCTGAGCGACGCGGCGCGCGACTTCATGGTGAGCGGCAGGAAGCGGGGTTCGAGGTGGGTGACCTCCCACCCCTCGGACACGAGGTAGTCGTGCAGGGAGCGGTCGGTGTAGATGGCGACGTGGGTGAAGTCGTCGAAGTACCGACCCGGGTCGAGGCGGAAGTTGGGCTGGACGAGGATGAGCCGCCCGCCCGGACGGAGGACGCGGCGGGCGCCGGCGAGCAGGGCGGTCGCCGCCGGGCGCTCGAGGTGCTCGATCAGGTTGGAGGCGAACACGACGTCGAAGCTGCCGTCGGCGAAGCCGCTCAGGTCGGTGCAGTCGCCGACGACCGCGGTGACCCCGTCGCGCGCGGCGCGCTCGACGGTGCTGTCGATGTCCATCGCGACGACCCGCCGGGCCCGCACGTTGTTCGCGAACTCGCACCAGCCGGCGCCCAGCTCGAGCACCTCGGCGTCGGGCGGGATCCAGCGCTCGAGGTAGGCGCAGATGTGGCGCCACACCGCCCGCCGATGCGGGTTCGGTGCCAGCCGGGTCTCGAAGTACCTGTTGGCGTACGAGCTCGGGGGTCCCTGCGACGCGCCGTCGCCGGATGGTCTGCCGCTCGGCGTCATCGGCACCCGGGAGAGACTACGCGACGCGCCGGAGCCGGGACGCGGGCGGGTGGAGCGGCGCGCACGGCGCCGCGGCACCGGCGGGAGCGGGGTTAGCGTGTCACCCGTGGCGAGCGATCCCTCCGTCCTCGAGGTCGTCGACCGCACCGATCACGGCGTCGTGGCGCGGGTCTCGGGCGACCTCGACATCGTCACGTCCGAGCGGGTCACCACGGAGCTGGCGCGGCTGATCGACGCCGGGCACGTGCTGGTGACGCTCGACGTCGCCGACGTCGGCTTCGTCGACTCGAGCGGTCTCGGCGCGCTCGTCGCCGTCCACCGGCACGCCGAGTCGCACGACGGCTCGCTGGTGCTGCGCTCGGTCCCCGACCGGGTGCGGCGGCTGTTCGAGATCACCCGACTCGACGACCTGCTCGCCGTCGAGGGGGAGTGACCCCGCCGGTCGCGGCCGGGTCGGCGGGTGGCCCTCAGCGCTCGAGCATCTCGCGCAGCTGGTCGAGGCACCGGCGCATGAGGCGGGACACGTGCATCTGGCTGATGCCCAGGCGCGCCGCGATCTCGCTCTGGGTGAGGTCCTCGTAGAAGCGGAGGCGCATGATCGTCGCCTCCCGCTCCGGGAGGCTCTCCAGCAGCTGCGCGACCAGCATCCGCAGCTCGACCGGGTGGCTGGGGACGTCCTCGCCCGGCAGGCGCTCGGCGAGGCTCGGGTTCTCCTCGTCGCCGGCCCGCCGGGCGTCGAGGCTGGTCGCCCGGTAGGCCGCGCCGGCCTCGAGGGCGTCGAGCACCTGGTCGGCGGAGATGTCGAGCTCGCAGGCCAGCTCGTCGACGGTGGGCGGGCGACCGAGGCGGGCCGACAGCGCCGCCCGGGCCCGTCGCAGGTCGAGGTGTCGCTCCTGGGCGCTGCGGGGCGGCCGCACGGCCCACGTGCGGTCCCGGAAGTAGCGCTTGATCTCGCCGTTGATCGTGCGGCTGGCGAACGACGAGAAGGGGATGCCCCGCGCCGGGTCGAACCGCTCGACCGCCTTGAGCGTGCCGAGCATGGCGATCTGCACGAGGTCGTCCAGCTCGACGCCCCGGCCCCGGTAGTCGTTGGCGATCGACGCGGCCAGGCCCCGGTGCGCCTCGACGAGGCGGTTGCGCACCGCCCGGTCGCCCGTGCGCCGGTAGGTGGCGAACAGCTCGTCCAGCTCGGGGTCGTGCTCGGGGGTGGTCATGTGGTCGCGCGCGCCCGCTTCACCAGCCGGAAGCGCCGGCCGTCGCGGCCGACGTCGTAGCTGTGGTCGTCGACGACCACCCGCAGGATGCCGAGGACGAGGTCGTCCACCTGCGGGGCCCCGGCGGTCGGCGGTGCCTCTGCCGGTCGGTGCCCCTCGACCGTGACCTCGCCGTCGGCGCGGTGGAACGTCACCTCGATGGCCCGCCCGCCGTCGGGCTCCTCGACCAGCAGGGCGACCAGCTCGCTGACGGCGATGCGCAGGTCCTCGGTGTCGTCGACGCTCAGCCCGGCGTCGGCGGCGACCCCGGCGGCCAGGATGCGGGCGAGGCGGACCGAGCCGCGCTCGGCCGGTGCGATCAGCTGGATCTGCCGGGACCCTTCCATGACGTGGAGTCTCCCTCAGCGGGTGTCGGTGACGTTTGTCGGCCGCGCGGCCGGGGTAGGGCCTGCCGCGATGGACCGGGCCGTGAGCACGACGTTGCGACGGGTGCCCGCGTCCGTCCCTCTGGCGCGCGCCTTCCTACGCTACGCGCTCAGCGTCGCCAGCCCGACACGCGACGCCGTGGACCGCCTCGAGCTGGCCCTCGCCGAGGCGTGCAACAACGCGGTGGTCCACGGCGAGGGCGACACGTACTCGGTCGCCGTCGAGGTCGTCGACGGCCGGGCCCGGGTCATCGTGTCCGACCGCGGCCCCGGCTTCACGCCGCCGGACGACCTCGCCATGCCGCCGCCGTTCTCGACCGGCCGCCGCGGCCTGCCGCTCATGCAGGCGATGGTCGACGACGTCGAGGTCGCGAGCGGGCGCCAGGGCACGACCGTCGTGCTCACGCAGGCGCTGGACGCCGCCGTCGACCAGGAGCTGGTCGCCGGGGCCTGAGGGGCGCCGGGCGAGCGCCGGTCAGCGTGCCGTCGAGGGCATCCAGGCGGGGCGCCGGGCCTCGTGGGCGTCGATGGCGGCCGTGTGCCGGAGCGTGATGCCGATGTCGTCGAGGCCCTCGAGGAACCGCTCGCGGGTGGCGTCGTCGAGCGGGAACTCGCACTCGATGCCGGCGGCGGGCGCGGCGAGCGTGCGGCGCTCGATGTCGATGGTGATCTCCAGCGCCGGGTCGGCCTCGACCGCCCGCATCAGCCGCTCGCCGACCTCCGGCGGCACGACGACCGGCACGAGGCCGTTCTTCGTCGCGTTGTTGCGGAAGATGTCGCCGAACCGGGGGCTGACGACCGCCTTGAAGCCGTGGTC
>DATGPY010000328.1:0-4888 GCA_035304465.1 Acidimicrobiales bacterium
CGTAGCCGACGTAGCCGGGCGGGGCGCCGATCAGCCGGCTGACGGCGTGCTTCTCCATGTACTCCGACATGTCGATGCGCACCATCGCCCGCTCGTCGTCGAACAGGAAGTCGGCGAGCGTGCGCGCCAGCTCGGTCTTGCCGACGCCGGTGGGGCCGAGGAACAGGAACGAGCCGATGGGCCGGTTGGGGTCGGACAGGCCGGCGCGGCTGCGGCGGATGGCGTTGGCCACCGCGCTGACCGCCTCGTCCTGGCCGACGACCCGCTGGTGGAGCAGCTCCTCGAGCCGCACCAGCTTGGCCATCTCGCCCTCCATGAGGCGGCTGACGGGGATGCCGGTCCACCGGGCGACGACCTCGGCGACGTCCTCCTCGTCGACCTCCTCCTTCAGCATGCGCTGACCGCTCGACTGCAGCTCGTCGAGGCGGGCGGTGGCGGCCTCGAGGCGCCGCTCGAGCTCGGGCAGCCGGCCGTAGCGGATCTCGGCGACCTTCTCGAGGTCGGTCTCGCGCTCGGCCTCGGCGCGCAGCGCCTCGATCTGCTCCTTGAGGTTGCGGATCTCGCCGATGACCTGCTTCTCGTTGTCCCAGTGGGCGAGCATCGAGTCCCGTCGCTCGCGCAGGTTGGCCAGCTCCTCGTCGAGCGCGGCCAGGCGCTCGCGGGAGACCTCGTCGGTCTCCTTGGCCAGCGCGACCCGCTCGATCTCGAGCTGGCGGATGCGCCGCTCGACGACGTCGATCTCGGTGGGCACCGAGTCGATCTCGATGCGCAGCCGCGACGCGGCCTCGTCGACGAGGTCGATGGCCTTGTCGGGCAGGTGCCGGCCGGTGACGTAGCGGTCGGACAGCACGGCCGCGGCGACCAGCGCGGCGTCCTGGATGCGGACGCCGTGGTGGACCTCGTAGCGCTCCTTGAGGCCGCGCAGGATGGCGATGGTGTCGTCGACCGACGGCGGCCCGACGAACACCTGCTGGAAGCGGCGCTCGAGGGCGGCGTCCTTCTCGATGTGCTTGCGGTACTCGTCGAGGGTCGTGGCGCCGATCATGCGGAGCTGGCCCCGGGCGAGCAGGGGCTTGAGCATGTTGCCGGCATCCATGGCGCCCTCGGCCGCGCCGGCGCCGACGACCGTGTGCAGCTCGTCGATGAAGGTGATGATCTCGCCCTCGGCGTCGGTGATCTCCTTCAGGACGGCCTTCAGGCGCTCCTCGAACTCGCCGCGGTACTTGGCACCGGCGACCATCGAGCCCAGGTCGAGGGCGATGATACGCTTGTCCTTCAGCGACTCGGGGACGTCGCCCTCGACGATGCGCTGGGCGAGCCCCTCGACGATGGCCGTCTTGCCGACGCCGGGCTCGCCGATGAGCACGGGGTTGTTCTTCGTGCGCCGCGACAGCACCTGGATGACGCGGCGGATCTCGTCGTCACGGCCGATGACCGGGTCGAGCTTGCCCTGGCGGGCGACCTCGGTGAGGTCGCGCCCGTAGCGCTCGAGGGCCTGGAACTGGTCCTCGGGGTTCTGCGAGGTGACCCGGTGGCTGCCGCGCACCTCCTGCATGGCGGCGAGCACCTGCTCGCGGGTGACGCCCAGCCGGTCGGCGAGGGCGAGGAGGAGGTGCTCGGTCGACAGGTACTCGTCGGTGAGCTCGGCGCGGGCGGCGTCGGCGTCGTCGAAGACCTTGCTCAGCTCGCGCGACAGGCGGGCCTCGCTGCCGTAGGAGCGGGGCAGCTTGGCCAGCGCCTCGTTGACCTGGTTGCGCAGCGCGAGGGGCTGCTTGCCCATGCGCTGCAGCATCGGCAGGACGATGCCCTCCCCCTGACCGAGGAGGGCGGCGAGGAGGTGATCGGGGGTGACCTCAGGGTTGGAGGCCTGCCTGGCCGAGTCCACGGCGGCGCTGAAGGCCTCCTGGACCTTGAGCGTCCAGCGGTTCGGATCGAGGGCCATGGGGACAGGCTACCCCCGACTCAGAAAACTTGATACCTAGGCGCTCAACTTCTGCGACGGATCAGCCGCCCGCCCGGGGCTGGGCGACCGGGTCCCACTCGGCGTCCGGGTCGCCCTCGTCGTCCCAGCCGCGACCGTGGCGGCCGTTGCTCGGCGCACCCCGACGCCCGGCGTGGCGGGCCGGCGTGCTGACGGCCTCGTAGCGGTAGGGCTCGCTGCTGAAGGTCTCGTCGGCCGACAGGCTGTTCATGACCGTGCCCATCAGGGGGGCGTCCATCTGGCGCAGCAGCTCGACCGCCCGGGTGAGGCTGCGCTTCGAGGTCTTGTTGGCCGAGGTGACGAGCAGGGTGGTGTCGGCCATGCGGGCCAGCACCAGCGCGTCGCTGACCGGCAGCACCGGCGGGCTGTCGACGACGACGACGTCGTAGGTCTGGCCGAGCACGTCGATGAGCCGGCGGGCGCGCTCGCCGCTCAGCAGCTCGGACGGGTTCGGCGGCGGCTGCCCCGCGGGCAGCACCGACAGGTTCGGCACCGCCGGCGCCGACTGGATGGCCTGGGGCAGGGTGACGTCACCGATGAGCACGGCGGTGAGCCCCGGCGTGAGGGGCACCTCGAGCACCTCCTCCATGCGGGGGCGCCGGAGGTCGCCGCCGACGATGACGACCCGGTCGCCGGCCTGGGCGAAGGCGACGGCCAGGTTGACCGCCACCATCGTCTTGCCCTCGCCGGGCGACGGGCTGGTGATCTGCACGACCCGCACCTGGCGCTCGACGCCGAGGAACTTGACCGACGTCCGCAGCAACCGGAACGCCTCGGCCGCCGGGGCGGTCGGGTGGGTGACGGTGACGAGGTCGGTGCGGCCGTCGATCTTCGGGATGAGGCCGAGGGTGGCGACGCCGGTGACCCGCTCGGCCATCTCCTTCGTCTTGACCGAGTCGTCGAAGTAGTCCCGGATGAAGGCGAGGACGGCGCCGAGGAACAGGCCGAAGACGAGACCGATCGCCAGGTTCAGCGGGATGTTGCGGTTGACCGGCGTGTCGGGCGCCCAGGCCGGGCTGAGCACCTCGGCGCCGCCGCCCGGCGCCAGCTCGATGCCGAGGTTCAGGTCGCCGAGGAGGTTGCGGATCTCCGAGGCCTGGGCCTGGAGCGGCTGGAGCTCGGGCGCCAGGCCCTCCATGGTCGCCTCGCGCTGGGCCAGCAGCGTGGCCGGGTCGCCCGTGCCCTCGGCGATCTGGGCGTCGATCTCGTGGACCGGCGCCATGATCTCCTCGATGCGCTGCTCCGTCTCGCGCAGCAGCGAGTTCAGGCGCTCCTTCGTCGTGAGCAGCGCCTCCTGGTCCTTCGCCGCCCGCAGCGACACGTAGGTGCGGGCGTAGGTGTTCACCAGGGTGGCCGCCGCCGCCGGGTCGGTGGACACCAGCGACAGCTCGACGATGCTGCTGGTCTTGTTGGGGTCGCCCCGCTTGACCTCCGCGACGCCGACCCGCCAGACGTCGCTGTCGGGCAGCGCGCCGTCGTAGGCGCGCGCCACCGCGGCGCGCACCTCGGACGAGCCGACGTAGGTGAGCTGGTTGACCGCCTGCCGCTCGAGGTCGACGCTGCCGGAGGCGCCGAAGATCATGGCGACGTGGTCGGCGGCGCCGGTCGTCGACACCTGCGCCCGGACCCGGTACTGCGGCTCGGGGATGATCGAGACCGCGACCGCCACCCCCACGCAGAGCACGGTGGTCAGGATGACCAGCCACCGCCGACGGGCGATGACCCCCAGATAGGACCTGAGGTCCGGCTCCTCCAGCTGCGGGTCCATCGGCGCAGCAGCGTACATGGCGGCCGTCACCCCAACCAGCGGTCGGGCGGCCGTCGTTGACGGAGCGCGGTGCTAGCGTCACCGACGGGGACACCGAAGGGGAGAGCTCGTTGCGCACCTCGCGCCCACCGCTCGCGACCGGCGACCCGGCAGTGGACGCACCACCGCCGACCGCAGCCCCACCCCGGCCGCCCGGGCGGCCCCGCACGCGCGAACGGGGCCTGGCCATGCAGCTCGTCCTGCTCGGCACCTTCACGCTCTCGTTCATGACCTGGCGGGTCGGCAGCGTCCAGGTCTCCGACGGCATCTTCCTGTGCGCCGCCGTCGTCATCGCCTTCAAGCTGCTGGCCGGCGCCGACGCCGACCTCGCCCCGGCGCACGCCCGGCGGGGAACGGTCCTCGTGCTGGTCGGGTCGCTGCTGCTCATCGCCGGCGGCACGCTGTCGAGCTTCCGCTCGTGGAACCCGACGGAGTCGATGAGCGTCGTGCTCCGCTTCGCGTGGGTGACGCTCGTGCTGTTCTGGCTCCTGCGCACCGTCTGCCGCGACCGGGACGACCTCGACCGGGTGCTGCGGGCCTGGAAGGCGTCCTGCCTCGTCAACGCCGGCGCCGCGCTGCTCGGCATGGCCGGCATCGCGTTCGAGACGACCCACAACGGCGACCGCCAGGTCGGCCTGACGTTCCACCCCAACCACCTGTCGGCACAGCTCGCCGCGACGTTCGTCTTCTTCCTGGTCGGCGTCCCCGCCGCCCGCGGGCTGAGCGCGCGCCGGGCCCAGATCTGGTGGCTCGTCGCCCTCGGGGCCGTGTCGGTCGCGCTGTTCTCGACCGGCTCGCTCACCGGCCTCGCCGCCGTCCTCGTCGGCATGGCCGCCGCGGCCGCCACCTTCGTCGCCACCCGGGCCCCGTCGCCCCGTCGCCGCCGGTCGCCGCTCACGCCGTTCGTCGTCATCGCCGTGCTGGCCGCCGGGGCGGTGCTGCTCTTCACCAGCGACCTTCCGGTCGTCGACCGGCTGCTCGGCCTGCGGGAGGGCGACCGGCACGTCGTGGCCAGCGTCGACTCCCGGGGCCGGCGCAACGAGATGGTCATCGACCGGTTCGACCAGTTCCTGGTCGTCGGCTACGGCTTCAACCTCGGC
>DATGPY010000329.1:0-2319 GCA_035304465.1 Acidimicrobiales bacterium
CGACCTTGCCGTCGGCGAAGCGGTCGGACAGCGCCGAGGCGAGCGCCAGGCGGATCATCTTCTTCGGGGTCCGCTGGCGGTAGCTGCGCGGCCGGGGCGGGTGGGCCACGCCGCCGCCCCGCCACTGGGGCGCCCGGATCGAGCCGTGGCGGGCCCGGCCGGTGCCCTTCTGCCGCCAGGGCTTGGCGCCGCCGCCCCGCACCTCGGCGCGGGTCTTGGCCGAGTGGGTCCCGGCCCGGCGGGCGGCGAGCTGCGCGGTGACGACCTGGTGCATGACCGCGACGTTGGGCTCGACGCCGAAGAGGGCGTCGTCGAGCTCGACGTCGCCCGAGGCCTTCCCGTCGGCGGTGGTGAGCTTCACGGTCGCCATGTCAGTTCCCCTTGCTCGCCTTGACGGCGTCGCGGACGAGGACGAGCCCGCCCTTCGGCCCCGGGACGGACCCCTTGACCAGCAGCAGGTCGCGCTCGGCGTCGGCCTGCACGACGGTGAGGTTGAGGGTGGTGGTCTTGCGGCCGCCGGCCCGGCCGGCCATGCGGGTGCCGCGGAAGACCCGGGCGGGCGTGGCGCAGGCGCCGATGGCGCCGGGCGCCCGGTGCACGCGGTGGGCGCCGTGGCTGGCACCGAGGCCACCGAAGCCGTGGCGCTTCATGACGCCGCTGAAGCCCTTGCCCTTGCTGACGGAGGTGACGTCCACGCGCTGGCCGGCGGCGAGGACGTCGACCGTGATCTCCTGGCCGACCTCGTAGTCGCTCACGTCGTCGAGCCGCAGCTCGACCAGGCGGACGCCCGGCTCGACGCCGGCCTTCGCGTAGTGGCCGGCGAGGGGCTTGTTGAGCTTGGAGGCCTTCTTGTGGCCGAAGGTGACCTGCAGCGCGTTGTACCCGTCGCGCTCGTTGGTCTTGACCTGAACCACGCGGCACGGGCGCACGCGCAGGACGGTCACCGGGACGACGCGGTTCTCGTCGTCCCACACCTGCGTCATGCCGACCTTCTCGCCGACGATCGCTCTTGTGGCCATGGCGGCTGCGTCTCTCTCTGCCTCGTTCGACCGCTGCCCCGCTGCCGCTCGCCGGGGCGGGCGGGCGGACGGGACGTCGCGGAATCGCTAGGTTCACGCGAACGCTCCGCTCGGGACGGGCCCGGCGGAGCGCCTACCTCGGTTGTGCCGCGTGGTTCCCGCCGGGCGGGCCTGCGCGGACGTCGGTTGGACAAGATCTCGGACTGCGCCGGCGCGGCCCGGGGCAGGCCTGCGCACGGCCCGTCGACTATATCTGCGCCCCTGACCAGGCACCAACTCGACGAGCCCGGCACCGCCGGCGGCCGGTCGGGCGACGGGCCGTGGCGGCCCGCCCACGGTGCGACGGCCCGGTTGCGGGACGTTGGCTAGGATGGCATGTCATGCCGTTCGGGCGCCGTAGAGCAGGGCAGAAGCGCCGGAAGTCGAGGGACCCGTTCGAGCACCTGGCCGACGAGCGGCAGGCCGCCGAGTCCGAGGCGTGGTTCATGAAACCCGACGACGGTCCCGAGCTCGACATCGAGGCCGGCATCTCCTCCAACCTCCGGGACGAGGACCTCGACCCCCACTGACCCGGGCCGAGCCCCCTCGCACGCCGCGCGCCCGGCGCCCCGCTGGGCCGTTCGCGGCGTGTTGCGCGGTGCAGCGGTGCAGATCGCGCTGCAGGTGCGTGCACGGGTGCGCATCGTGCCGTAGGGTCACGCCTGCAACTGGGACCAGGGAGGCCGACCGGCCGGTGGGGGGAACAGCTGCACCCGGCCGACCCGCGCCCCGAGGTGCCCGCGGCCGGGGTCTGCACCGTGCGTCACTGCTGGAGGAGGGAACGCATGCGCAAGGCCATCGCAGGTCTCGCGGCGCTCGGGGTCGGGTTGTCGCTGGCCGTCGCACCGGGACCGGCCGGCGCGGCACCGTCGGAGCCGGCGCCCACCGGCGCGCCCGCGACCCGGGAGCCCGCGCCCGCCATCGCCCACGAGCTGCCGAACCCGCTCGAGGACAAGCGGCGCGAGCTGCGGGAGGAGGCCCTGACCCGGGTGCTCGAGGGCGAGGCCACGCCGCAGCAGGTCGGCAGCTCGACGGTCGTGCGGGTCGGCGAGGAGGCCGGCACCGCGGACGCCTCCGCCGGGCGCGACCGGCGCCGCGGCCACCGGCGGGGCCCGCGCGACCAGTACGTCGAGCTCGAGCGCGAGGCCACCGACCGGGTCTTCGTGCTGCTGGTCGAGTTCGGCGACGAGCGCCACCCCGACTACCCCGACGTCGACACCGACCCCGACTGGCCGGGCCCGGCCCGCTTCGACGGGCCGCG
>DATGPY010000330.1:0-4642 GCA_035304465.1 Acidimicrobiales bacterium
CCATCGACAAGGTCGGCAAGGACGGCGTCGTCACGGTCGAGGAGTCGAACACCTTCGGGATGGAGCTCGACTTCACCGAAGGCATGCAGTTCGACAAGGGCTACCTGTCGCCCTACTTCATCACCGACCAGGACCGCCAGGAGGCCGTCCTCGAGGATCCCTACATCCTCATCAACCAGGGCAAGATCAGCTCGGTCCAGGAGCTGCTCCCGGTCCTCGAGAAGGTCATGCAGGCCGGGCGGCCGCTGCTGGTCATCGCCGAGGACGTCGAGGGCGAGGCTCTGGCCACGCTGGTGGTCAACAAGATCCGCGGCACCTTCTCCAGCGTCGCGGTCAAGGCCCCCGGCTTCGGCGAGCGCCGCAAGGCGATGCTCGGCGACATGGCCGTGCTCACCGGCGGCCAGGTGGTCTCCGAGGAGGTCGGCCTCAAGCTCGACAGCGTCACGCTCGACCTGCTGGGTCGGGCGAAGAAGGTCATCGTCACCAAG
Organism: Acidimicrobiales bacterium; assembly: GCA_035304465.1. Taxonomy (GTDB): domain Bacteria; phylum Actinomycetota; class Acidimicrobiia; order Acidimicrobiales; family VFJN01; genus ZC4RG19. Next base: position 489 of record DATGPY010000330.1, read on the forward strand.
GACGACACGACCATCGTCGAGGGCGCCGGTTCCGAGGCCGACATCCAGGGCCGCATCGCGCAGATCAAGCGCGAGATCGAGGAGACCGACTCCGACTGGGACCGCGAGAAGCTGCAGGAGCGGCTGGCGAAGCTCGCCGGCGGCGTCGCCGTGGTCAAGGTCGGTGCGGCCACCGAGGTCGAGCTGAAGGAGAAGAAGCACCGCATCGAGGACGCCCTCTCGGCGACCCGCGCGGCCATCGAGGAGGGCATCGTCGCCGGCGGCGGCACCGCCCTGCTGCGCAGCCGCCCGGCGGTGGCCAAGGTGGTCGAGTCGCTCCGCGGCGACGAGGCCACCGGTGCCCGCATCGTCCACCGGGCGCTCGAGGCGCCGGCCCGGCTCATCGCCGACAACGCCGGCCTCGAGGGCGCCGTGGCCGTGCGCCAGATCGAGGCCGAGGAGGGCACGGTCGGCCTCAACGCCGCGACGGGCGACTACGAGGACCTGGTCAAGGCCGGTGTCATCGACCCGGCCAAGGTGACCCGGGCCGCGCTGCAGAACGCGGCGTCGATCGCCGGCCTGGTGCTCACGACCGAGTCGCTGGTCGCCGACAAGCCCGAGCCGCCCGCCCCCGCCGCCCCCGGCGGCGACCCGATGGGTGGCATGGGCGGCATGATGTAGCCGCGGTGCGGCATCGCCCCGCGCCGCGGGGCCCGCACCACGACCATCGCACACCGGGCCCGCCGCCTGTGGGTGGCGGGCCCGGCCGCGCCCGGGGGCCGGATCGGCGGTTCGGTCTACGGTGGCGGCCGATGTCCGTGGAGCAGCGGGTGGAGCCGGTGGCTGCCGGCCCGGGCGTCGACGGCGGGCCCGAGCCGGGCGCGCCCGGGCGGCCCTGGGACCGGCCGCACGTGCGCCGGCGGGTGGCGTGGTCTCTGGTGGTCCCGACGGCGGTGTGGCTCGCCGTGCGCGTCACCGGCATCGGGGCCGGGACGCCGGTCGAGACCGTCGTCGTCTTCACGCCCTACGTGGGGCTGGCCAGCGTCGCCGTCGCCGCCGCGGCGGCCGCGCTGCGGGTCCGGGGCGCGCTGGCGGCCGCCGTCGGCTGCTGCCTCGGGTTCGGCGCCGTGCTCGCGCCCCTGGCCCTGCCCGGGCCCGACCCGTCGCCCGCGCCCACCGGGCCCGAGCTGCGGGTGATGACCGCCAACGTCCAGTACGGCAGGGCCGAGCCCGAGGCCGTCGTCCGGCTGGTGCGCGAGCGCCGGGTCGACCTCCTCGGCGTGCAGGAGCTGACGCCCGAGTTCCACGACGCCCTGCTCGCCGCCGGCTTGGCCGAGCTGCTGCCCCACATGGTGATCGACGCCCGGCCCGGCCCGGACGGCACCGGGCTCTACAGCCGCCACCCGGCCGAGGCCGTCGACGTCGAGGTGGACGCCCGCTCCGCCCACCCCACCGGCCTCGTCGACGTCCCGGGCGCCCCGCCCGTGCAGGTGACCGTCGTGCACCCGGTCCCGCCTGTCGGCGGGGACCTGGGGGCGTGGCGGCGCACGCTGCGGACCCTGCCCCGCCCCGAGGGTGACGGGCGCGTCCACATGCTGATCGGCGACTTCAACGCGACCGCCGACCAGCCGACGATGCGGGCCCTGCTCGACGACGGCTACGTCGACGCCGCGGCCGCCCGGGGCCAGGGCTGGGTGCCGACCTGGTCCCGGGGCCTGGGGCCGGCGCTGCCCATCGACCACGTCCTCGTCGACCGGTCCACGGCGGTGGCGGGGGTCTCCGTCCACGGCCTGCCGGGCAGCGACCACAAGGCCGTCGTCGCCGAGCTGCGCCTGCCGGCCGGCTGACCGCGGCCCGGCCTCGCACCGCCCGACGGCGACGGTCCGCGCTCGCGCCGGCACGGAATCATCAGCGCGCGCAGCGGGTAGGGAAGCGGCGCAGGTGCGTGCACGAGGAGGGGGCCCTTGCGAGACGCTGCCAGACCGGGCGGGCTGCGGTCGCCGAACCGCCGCCGGGTCGGACCGGCCCTGCTCGCGCTGGCGCTCGGCGCCGGCCTCGTGGCCTGCGGCGGCGCCGAGGGGGGCACGCCGACGCTGACCTGGTACACGAACCCCGACAACGGCGGCCAGCGCGAGCTCGCGGCCAAGTGCACCGAGCGGGCCGAGGGCCGCTACCGGATCGAGGTCTCCGAGCTGCCGGCCGACGCGGACAGCCAGCGCGAGCAGCTCGTCCGCCGGCTCGCCGCCAACGACAGCTCGATCGACCTGATGAGCCTCGACGTCGTCTTCGTGCCGGAGTTCGCCGAGGCCGGCTTCCTCCGCCCCTTCACCGAGGGGGAGGCCCGGCCGCTCACCGAGGACGTCCTCGACGGCCCGCTGGCGACCACCGAGTGGGAGGGCGAGGTGGTGGCCGCCCCCTTCTGGGCCAACACCCAGCTGCTCTGGTACCGCCGCTCGGTCGCCGAGGCGGCCGGCATCGACCCGGCAGCCGAGGACGTCACCTGGGACGACGTCATCGACGCCGCGGTCGCCACCGGGACGACCGTCGAGGTGACCGGTGCCCGCTACGAGGGCTACATGGTGTGGATCAACACCCTCGTGGCCTCGGCCGGCGGCGAGATCGTCGAGGACCCCGACGCCGGCCGCGACGCGCGCCCGGCGCTCGACTCGCCGGCCGGGCGCCGGGCGGCGGAGGTCATCCGCCGGCTGGCCCACGAGGCCGCCAACCCCTCGCTGTCCACCGCCATCGAGGAGAACGCCCGGGCCGGGTTCCAGTCCGACAACGGCGGCTTCATGGTCAACTGGCCCTACGTCTACCAGGCGGCGCAGTCCGCCGTGGAGGAGGGCTCGCTCGACCCGGAGGTCTTCGACGACATCGCCTGGGCCCGGGTCCCGCGGGTCGACCCCGACCGCGAGAGCGCCCCGCCGCTGGGCGGCATCGACCTGGGCATCGGCGCCTTCACCGACCACCCCGACCTGGCGGTCGAGGCCGTCACCTGCATCACCGAGCTCGAGAGCCAGATCGAGTACATGCTGGCCGAGGGCAACTCCGGCGCCCGGGCGGCGGTCTACGACGACCCCGAGGTCCGGGACGCCTTCCCGATGGCCGACCTGATCCGCGAGTCGATCGACAGCGCCGCGCCCCGCCCCCGCAGCTCGTACTACCCCGACATCAGCGCCGCCACCGTGCGCGAGTTCCACCCGCCGCGCAGCGTCGACCCCGAGACCACGCCGGCGGACGCCGACCGGCTCATCGTCGACGTCCTGCAGGACCGGGAGCTCCTGTGAGGTAGCCCATGGCCGTCACCGCGACCGCAGAACCCGCCGTCGGCGCCCGCGACACCGGCCGGGCCCGGCTCAGCAACCGGGCCCGCGGCGAGCAGCGGCTCGGCTGGCTCCTCGTGGCGCCGGCCGTGACGGTCATGCTGCTCGTCACCGCCTACCCGCTGGGCCGGGCGGTGTGGCTGTCCCTCTACAGCTACCGGCTCACCGACCCCGAGGGCCGGGAGTTCGTCGGGCTGCGCAACTACGGCGTCGTGCTCACCGACGGGCTGTGGTGGCAGACCGTGTTCACCACGGTGTTCATCACGGTCGTCACCGTGGCCATCGAGCTGGTCATCGGCTTCGCCTTCGCCATGGTGATGCACCGCATCATCTTCGGGCGAGGGCTGGTCCGGACCTCGATCCTCATCCCCTACGGGATCATCACGGTCGTCGCCGCCTACGCCTGGCAGTACGCCTTCGCCCTCGACTCGGGCTTCGTCAACGAGTGGTTCGGCATCGACCGGTCGTGGTTCGCGGGACGGTGGTCGGCGCTGTTCGTGATCATCATGGCCGAGGTCTGGAAGACCACGCCGTTCATCTCGCTGCTCCTGCTGGCCGGGCTGGCCCAGGTGCCGGAGGACCTGCAGGAGGCGGCGAAGGTCGACGGGGCCACCAACTGGCAGCGCTTCACCCGGGTCACCGTGCCGAACATGAAGGCGGCGATCATGGTGGCGCTGCTGTTCCGGACGCTCGACGCCTACCGGATCTTCGACACGATCTTCATCATGACCGGGGGCGCCGAGAAGACCGAGAGCGTCTCGTTCCTCACCTACCGCCAGACGATCACCCGAACCGCCCTGGGGCTCGGCTCGGCGCTGTCGGTCCTGCTGTTCCTGTCCGTCGTCCTGATCG
>DATGPY010000331.1:0-3990 GCA_035304465.1 Acidimicrobiales bacterium
CCCCCCGGAGCTGGTCCCGAAGGTCGTCGAGCTGGCCGCCACGCCGTCCTCGCGGGTGGAGCGGGTGGTCCTCGTCATGGGCACCGGCCACTACGAGGACGAGATCCTGCCCACGCTGGACTGGCTGCGGTCGACCGGGTCACGGGTGCGGGTGCTGTTCCTCGAGGCGTCGACCGACGCGCTCGTGCGCCGCTACGAGAGCTCCCGCCGCCGGCACCCGCTGTCCTCCGGCGAGGCCGCCGACGGCGGCACCCTGGCCCCGGCCATCGAGCAGGAGCGCCGCCTGCTCGAGCCTGTGAAGGCCGTCGCCGACGTGGTCATCGACACCAGCGACCTGAACGTCCACGACCTGCGGCGGCGGATCGAGGCGCTGTTCGGCGAGGACGGCGGCCCCGCCATGCAGACGACGCTGCTGTCGTTCGGCTACAAGAACGGCCTCCCGCTCGACGCCGACGTCGTGCTCGACTGCCGGTTCCTGCCCAACCCGCACTGGGTCGACGAGCTGCGTCCGCTGACCGGGCTCGACGCCCCGGTGCGCGACCACGTGCTCGGCCAACCGGCGGCGCAGGAGTTCGTCGACGACGTGGAGCGCATGCTGCGGCGGCTCCTGCCCGCCTACCAGGCCGAGGGGAAGGCCTACCTGACCGTCGCGCTCGGGTGCACGGGCGGCCGGCACCGGTCGGTGGTCGTCGCCGAGGAGCTGGCCCGCCGACTGCGCGAGGCGGGGGTCGCGGTGGGCGTGAGCCACCGGGACGTCGACAAGTGACGGCGGCGGCGACGGTGCGGCCGGGTCCGCGTGTGGTGGCGGTCGGTGGGGGCCACGGCCTGGCGGCGACGATCCGGGCGGTGCGCCGCTACGCGTCCCGGGTCACGGCGGTGGTGGCGACCGCCGACGACGGCGGCTCGACCGGCCGCCTGCGCAGCGCGCTCGACATGCCGGCGCCCGGGGACATCCGCCGCTGCATCGAGGCGATGGCGGGGCCCGAGGGCACGACGCTGGCCCGGGCGCTCGGCTACCGCTTCGGCGGCAGCGACGTGGAGGGCCACGCGCTCGGGAACCTGCTGCTCGCCGGGCTGCACGCGGTGACCGGCGACTTCGGCGCCGCGGTCGACGAGCTGGAGCGCCTGGCCGGCGTCGACGGCCGGACCGGGCGGGTCCTGCCGGCGACGCTCGACCCCGTCGTGCTCCGGGCCCGGGTCGCCGGGGGAGGCGAGGTGACCGGCCAGGTCGCGATCGCGGGCACGGTCGGCATCGAGCAGGTCGTCGTCGACCCGCCGGGCGCCGCCGCGCCGGCCGAGGCGGTCGAGGCGGTCCTCGGCGCCGACCAGGTGGTGCTCGGCCCGGGGTCGCTGTTCACCTCGGTGCTGGCGGCGGCGGTCGTCGAGGACGTGCGGGACGCCCTCAAGCGCACGGCGGCCCGCCGGGTCTACGTGTGCAACGTGCGAGCGGAGGCCGGCGAGACCCGCGGCTACGACGTGGCCGCCCACGTCGCCGCGCTGCGGCGCCACGGCATCGAGCCCGACGTCGTCGTCGCCCAGCGGGGCGCGCTCCCGCTCGGTGACGTGGGGGCCGAGGTCGTCGAGGCCGACGTCGTGCGCCCCCACGGCCTGGCCCACGACCCGGCCAGGCTGGGCGACGTCCTGGCCGGTCTGGCGACCTGAGGCCGGCGCCACCGGCCCTCCCGGGGGCCTGCACCGCGGGCGGCACCGGTCGGGTCGCACCCTCGGGGGTCCGCGGTGGGTGGTCCCGCAGGTGGCGCACGGTGGGCGGTCCCGCCGCCGGCACTAGGGTGCAGGTGCACCCATCGCGTCGACAGAGACAGAGAGGTCCACCGACATGACGATCCGCGTAGGCATCAACGGGTTCGGCCGGATCGGCCGCAACTTCTTCCGTGCGGCGAAGAGGTCGGGCGCCGACATCGACTTCGTCGCGGTCAACGACCTGGGCTCGGTCGAGACCATGGCCCACCTGCTGCGCAACGACTCGGTGTTCGGCCGTCTCGAGGACGACGTCGAGGTCACGGACGATGGCATCAAGGTCGGTGGCGACACGATCAAGGTGCTGGCCGAGCGCGACCCCAAGGAGCTGCCCTGGGGCGAGCTCGGCGTCGACGTCGTCATCGAGTCGACCGGCATCTTCACCAGCCGCGACAAGGCGGCCGCCCACATCGACGCCGGCGCCCCCTACGTGATCGTGTCCGCCCCGTCGTCGGGGGCCGACGCCACCTTCGTGGTGGGCGTCAACGACGACACCTTCGACCCGGCGAACCACAAGGTCGTCTCGAACGCGTCGTGCACGACGAACTGCTTCGTGCCGATGGTCAAGGTGCTGGACGACGCGTTCGGCGTCGAGCGGGGCCTCATGACGACCGTCCACGCCTACACGGGCGACCAGAGCCTGGTGGACGGGCCGCACAAGGACCAGCGCCGGGCCCGCGCCGCGGCGATCAACATCATCCCGACCAGCACGGGCGCGGCCCGGGCGACCGGCCTGGTGCTCGACGCGATGCAGGGCCGCCTCGACGGGCAGGCCGTGCGGGTGCCCGTACCGGACGGCTCGCTCACCGACTTCACCGCCGTCCTCGCCCGCGAGGTCACCGCGGACGAGGTCAACGAGGCGTTCAAGGCGGCCGCCGAGTCGGGCCCCCTGGCCAAGGTGCTCGAGTACTCCGAGGCGCCGCTGGTCTCGACCGACATCGTCGGCTCGGACGCCTCGTGCACCTTCGACAGCCAGCTGACCCAGGCCATGGGCAACCTGGTCAAGGTGTTCGGCTGGTACGACAACGAGTGGGGCTACTCGAACCGGCTGGTGGACCTGGCGCTGATCGTCGGCGCCGCCAACAAGTAAGCCCGACGTTGGCCTCCCACGTCCCCACGCTGGAGGACCTGCCGCCTCTCGAGGGCAAGCGGGTCCTCGTCCGCACCGACTTCAACGTGCCGATCCGCGACGGGGAGATCGTCGACGACCTGCGCATCCGCGCCGCGCTGCCGACGATCCGGTGGTTGCTCGACCGGGGCGCCCAGGTGGTCTGCTGCACCCACCTGGGCCGCCCCAAGGGCAAGGTCGACCCCCGGTACTCGGTCGAGCCGGTCCGGGCCCGGCTGGCCGAGCTCGCCCCCGGCGTCGAGCTGATGGACAACCTGCGCTTCGACCCGGGCGAGGAGGGCAACGACCCCGCCTTCGTCGAGCGGCTGGTCGACGGGTTCGACGCCTACGTCAACGACGCGTTCGGTGCGTCGCACCGGGCCCACGCCTCGATCGTCGGTCCGCCGCAGCACCTGCCGTCGGCCGCCGGGCGGTTGCTCGCCCGGGAGGTCGAGGTGCTGCTCAAGGTGCGCACCGACCCCGATCGACCGTTCGTCGCCGTGCTCGGCGGCTCGAAGGTGAGCGACAAGCTCAGGGTCATCGAGGCCCTGCTCGACGTCGCCGACCAGCTGCTGATCGGCGGCGGCATGTGCTTCACCTTCCTCGCCGCCCGGGGCGAGGGGATCGGCGAGAGCCTGTGCGAGCAGGACATGGTCGAGACCTGCCGTGGCCTCCTCGAGGCCCACGGAGACCGGCTGGTGCTGCCCTCCGACGTCACGGCCCTGGGCCCGGGAGGCAAGCTCATGGAGCCCGACGCCGGTGGCGAGGTGCGCCAGGTGGGCACGACGGTGCCCGACGGGTGGACCGGCGTCGACATCGGCCCGGGCACAGCGGCCGACTTCGGCGACCGCATCGCCGAGGCCCGCACCGTGTTCTGGAACGGTCCGATGGGCGTCTTCGAGGACCCGCGCTTCGCCGCGGGCACGAAGGCGGTCGCCGAGGCCGTCGCGGCGGCCCGGGGCTTCACCGTGGTCGGCGGGGGCGACAGCGCCGCGGCGCTGGCCCAGTTCGGGCTCGCCGACCGGGTCGACCACGTCTCGACGGGCGGTGGTGCGTCGCTCGAGCTGCTCGAGGCGGGCGACCTGCCCGGTCTCGCCGCGCTGCGCGGCGAGTGGACGTCCTGA
>DATGPY010000332.1:0-2798 GCA_035304465.1 Acidimicrobiales bacterium
GGTGGCGATGCCGTCGTCGACGACGACGGCGGTCCGGCCGGTGAGCGGCACCCGGGGCCGGTCGCCCCGGAAGCGGCGGGCCCGGCGCTCCAGCTCGGCCCGCTCCCGGGCCTCGACCTCGGCGATCTGGCGCTCGGTGACGCCGGTCATGCGCACGACCTCGGGGTTCACCACCCGGGCGCCGTCCTCGCCGATCGCCCCCATGCCCAGCTCGGGCTGGAACGGCACGCCCAGCTTGCGGACGACGATGACGTCGAGCGGCGCGCCCAGCGCGGTGGCGATCTCGTAGGCCACCGGCACGCCGCCGCGCGGCAGGCCGAGCACGACGACGGGCTCGTCCCGCAGGTAGGACAGCTGGGCCGCCAGCCGCCGCCCGGCGTCGGCTCGATCGACGAACCTCATGGGATCCACCCTTTCAGCCCGTTGCCGGCGGCGCGCCTACCCGGCCCGGCGGCCGCTGATCCATCCCGCCGCCGGTGCGCACGTGCCGGCGCAGCGGCGATGATGGGGACGTGGCCGAGCCCCGGCGCGGACACCGCCTCCTGCCCCACACCGCCGACGTCATCGTCGAGGCCTGGGGCCCGGACGTCGCCGCGTGCTGCGAGGAGGCCGTCGCCGCGCTGGCCGCGGTCCACCTCGACGCGGCGCAGGCGGCCGTCACCGACCGGCACCCCGCCCACCTGCCGCCGGCGCCGCCGGACCGGCTGGTGCTCGCCGCCCTCGACGAGGCGATCTTCCTCCTCGACACCGCCGAGGGGGTGCCGGTGGCGGCCGAGGCCCGCCCGGCCACCGACGGCGGCCTGGACGTGACGTTCCTGCTGGCGGAGCCAGCCAGCGTCGAGCCGACCGGCGCCGTCCCCAAGGCGGTGTCGTCGGAGGTCGAGGTCGACGAGCGCCCGGACGGCGTGCGGTGCCGGGTCGTCGTCGACGTCTAGGCGTGCCGGCCGCGCCGTCACCCCTTGACCACGCCGACGGGCACGACGCGGGCGACCCGCCGGGCGAGCCCGGCCCGCTCGACGGTCGACACGACCTCGTCGACGTCCTTGTAGGAGAACGGCGCCTCCTCGGCCAGGCCCCGCGACGACCCGGCCCGCACCTCGACGCCGACGGCGGCGAGCTGGCGCTTCTGCTCCTTGCCCGACGTGCGCTTGCGGGCCGCGGCCCGGCTCATGGCCCGCCCGGCGCCGTGGCACGCCGAGTGGAAGGCGTCGCTGCCCGGCGCGCCGATCAGGATGTGCGAGGCGGTGCCCATCGAGCCCGGCACGAGCACCGGCTGGCCCAGCGCGGCGAGGTCGGCCGGCAGGTCGGGGTGGCCCGGCGGCAGCGCCCGGGTGGCGCCCTTGCGGTGGACGCACAGCAGCCGGTCGCGCCCCTCGACCGTGTGGGTCTCCAGCTTGGCCAGGTTGTGGGAGACGTCGTAGAGCAGGTCGAGCTGGCCGACCCCGGTGGCGGCGGCGAACGCCTGCCGGGCGGCGTGCGACAGGAGCTGGCGGTTGGCCCGTCCGTAGTTGGCGGCGGCGGCCATCGCCGCCATGTAGGCCTCCCCCTCCGGCGAGCGGACCGGGACGCAGGCGAGCTGGCGGTCGGGCACCCGGATGCCGTAGCGGGCCATGGCACCCTCCATCGCCCGCACGTGGTCGGTGCAGATCTGGTGGCCCAGTCCGCGGGACCCGGTGTGGATCATCACGCAGATCTGGCCCTCGCGCAGGCCGAGGGCCTCGGCCACCTCGGGGTCGTCGATCCGGTCGACCGCCTGGACCTCGAGGAAGTGGTTGCCGGAGCCGAGGCTGCCCAGCTGGTGCAGACCCCGCAGCAGGGCCCGGTCGCTGACCGCGTCCGGGTCGGCCCCGGGCAGAACGCCCCGGTCCTCGCAACGCTCGAGGTCGCGCTCGGTGCCGTAGCCGGCCTCGACGGCGTGGCGGGCCCCGCCGGTGAGCACCCGCCGCAGCTCGTCGTCCGACCGGAGCTCCCACACGGCGCCCTTGCCCATGCCGGTGGGCACCCGGCGCCACAGCTCGTCCATGAGGGCGGGCAGGCGGGGGGCGAGCTCGTCGCGGGTGAGCGGCGACACCAGCGTCCGCACCCCGCACGAGATGTCGAAGCCGACACCGCCGGGGGAGACGACGCCGCCCGCCTCGACGTCGGTGGCCGCCACGCCGCCGATGGGGAAGCCGTAGCCCCAGTGCACGTCGGGCATGGCGTAGGACGCGCGGACGATGCCGGGCAGCGTCGCCACGTTGGCCACCTGCTGGAGCGACTGGTCGGCGGCGAGGTCCGGCAGCAGCACCCGGGACGCGAACACGACGCCGGGGACGCGCATGTCGCCGGTCGGGTCGATGCGCCACCGCCACGGCGTCTCCTCGACCAGCGGGGGCGTGGGGTGACCATCGGTGGCAGCCATGCCCCCATCGCGCGCACCCCGTTCCCGCCGGTTCAAGCGGTGGTCCTGGTCACAGCCCGTTTCGCCGCCCGGCGGGCGGGGAATGCCCCCTGCGTGCTGCGACCTGTCCGGGCGGTGTCGCCGTGACCAGGCTGCGGGTGTGGGCGCCCCGGCCCCGGTCCGTCGCCGCGGTCGTCGACGGGCGGGAGGTGCCCGCCCGCCCGGCCGGCGGCGGCTGGTGGGAGGCCGAGGTCGGCGAGCTGGCGCCCGGCACCCGCTACGGCTGGTCGCTCGACGGCGGCCCGGTCCGCCCCGACCCCCGGGGTGCCCGCCTGCCCGACGGCGTGACCGGCCCGAGCGCGGTCGTGGACCTCGCCGCCCACGCCTGGGGCGACGACGGCTTCCGGGCGCCGCCGCT
>DATGPY010000333.1:0-18433 GCA_035304465.1 Acidimicrobiales bacterium
GGTGCACACCATGGCTGAACCCCTGCTCGGCGCGCGTCCGCTCGTCGCCGACTGCCATCCCGGGGCAGGCGTGGCCACCCTGTCCGCCCGGCCGGCCGGGCCGGCCGGGACGGCCGGACTGGCGCTCGCCGACGGGCTCGAGCTCGACGTCGACGCCGCCGACCCGGCCTCGCTCGTGGACCTGACGGTCGAGTGGCCCCCGGGACGGGCCGGTGCACCCGACCTCCCCCCGGCCCGGCGCCGCGCGCTGGCGGCGCTCCTCGGCGACGGCCGGGCGGCAGCGCTCGCCGCGGCGCTGCGGGCACGACCGGAGGGCGAGGGGTGGGTGGGGTGCCGGCTCGGCGACGAGGGCGACGGCGCCCCGGGCGTCGCGCCGGGGCTCCACCGGGCGGCGCTGGCGCTCGCCGCGGCGGGCACGGCCGGCGTGGTGCCGGCCGTGCGGGGGCTCGGGCTGGCCGAGGCGGCGGTCGAGCTGGCGCCGCACGTCGGGGCGCTCCCCGAGGCCGGCGCCACGGTCCGGACGTGGCTGGCCGGAGCCGCCGACCTGGTGGTCGACGCGCTCGCCGAGGGCACCTTCGCCGTGCCCGACGGCGCCGCCGTGCCGGTGGCCGGGCTGCTGCGCCGGGTGGCGCGCCTGGCGGGCACGCCACCGCTCGCCGCGTCGCGCTTCGCCGGTCTCGCCCGCGAGCTCGAGGAGGGCGCGCACCGAGCGCCGCCACCCCGGCGCCGGCCGGCGACCGCGCCGGCGGCGGTGGGGGTGCGGCCACCTGCTGCGCCCGGCGGCGAGCTGCCCGTCGACCGGGGCGCGCTGCCCGGGTTCGTCGCCGGCGCCGCCGTCTCCGGCCGGCGCCGCGGGTCCTCCGAGGTCGAGGTGCGCATCGACCGGTGGGGCGACCGCCGCGACCTGTGGGCCCGGGCGCTCGACAGGTCCGACCGCACCGTGCTGGCCATGGGCCCGTTCCGCCCCGACGGCGACGACGCCGTGGCCCTGCTGCTCGTGCCGCCCGGCGCCATGGGGCGCGTGGCGCTCGAGGTGACCGAGCGCCCCGGCGACGACCCGCCGTCGGCCCCGCTGGCGGCGGCCGCCCGGGCCGTGCACGAGGGGGCGGCGGCCGCCCGGGCCGAGCGGCTCGGCGACCGGCGCGCCGCGCGGGGGGCCTGGCGGCGGTGCGCGCACGCCTGGGCGGTCGCCGGTGACACCGACCGGGCCGAGGCCGCGCGGCGGCACGCGGCGCAGCTCACCGGCCCGCGGTCCTCGTGGCCCGACCGCATCGTGCGACCGCTCGTCGTCGACCTGCTCCTGGCCGGGCCGGGCGGCTGACCGCCGGGCCGCTGACCGGTCCGCCCGCCCGCCCGGGGGTCAGAGGTTCGCCTTGGCCGACAGCTCGTCCCGCAGCGCCGGGGTCAGCACCTGGCCGATCCGGGCCACGAGCACGCTCATCTCGTAGCCGACGAGGCCGATGTCGGCCTCGGGTCCGGACACCACCGCGAGGGCCGAGCCCTCGCTGATGGCCGTGATGAACAGGAACCCGCCCTCCATCTCGACGATCACCTGGTTGACGGCGCCCGTCTGCAGGTGGTGGGCCGCCCCCGTGCTGAGGCTGGCGAGCCCCGAGCTGACCGCGGCGAGCGTCTCGGCGCGCTCGCGGGGCAGGTCCTGCGAGGCGGCGAGCGCCATGCCGTCGGTGGACAGCACGACCACGCTCGTCACGCCGGGGATGCGCTGGGCGAAGCTCGTGATGAGCCAGTCGAGGTCGCGCGCGTCGGCCGAGGGTGTGGTCACGGGTCGTCCTGCTCCGATCGGTCGGTCGGTGGGGGTGGCGGTGCGCTCCCGGGCGCGGCGGCGGCCAGCCGGCCGGCTCGCTGGCTCGCCTGGAAGCGGCTGAGCATCGTGCGGGTGCGCTCGGGGTCGCGGTGGGCCGCGGCCGGTGCCGGTGCCGGCGCGTCGTCGCGCCGCAGCGCGGCGAGGTGCGCACCCGGCACCCGGCGGGCGAGGCCGCCGGCGGTGGTCGCCGGCTCCGCCGGCTCGGTGCCCTGCTCGTCCGCGCGGACGAGGCGCTCGGACTCGAACCACCAGGGCGCGGGCCGGGGCTGGCCGTCGCCGGGCGCGGCGTCGGGCGTCGGAGCTGGCGGGACGAACGGGCGGTCGCCCCCGGCGGGCAGCGGGACCGACCCGGTCGGCGCCGGCGAGGTCCCGGCGGGGGGATCGGCGGGAGTCGCCGGGCCGGCGTCGGCCGCCCGTTCCCCATCGGCCGCCGGCGTGCCGGTCGCCTCCCGGGCGGCGACGGAGATGACCCGCGGCGAGCCGCCGCGGCGTGGCTTGCCGGGCGCCGGCGCCGACGGAGAGGCCGTCGGGAGCTGGCGCCGGAGCGAGTCGTCCGACGCCGCCGGGAGCGCCGGGAGCACGACCGGCGGGAGGGCACCCGGTGGGCCCACCGCATCGCCCGGCGCCACCTCGAAGCTCGGCGGGTCCTCCGGGGGCGGTGGTTCCTCCCGATCCTCCCGCGCCCCGGCTGCGGGGCGCGGCCCGGTGGCGCCGACCCGCGACCTGTCGTCGACCGGCCGGGTCGTCACCGCGCTCCACGGCGCGAGCACGTGGCGGGCGGTGGCCGTGGCGGCCGACCCGCTCGCGGGGTCGCCGTCGGTGCTCGCCACCGTCGAGCCCAGCGACCGCTCGGTGACGACCCCCGGCGTGAGGGTCACCATGGCCGTCAGGCCGCCGCCGGGGGTCGGAGCGAGGCGCACGCTCAGCGCGTGCCGCCGGGCCAGCCGCGCCACGACGTGGAACCCGAGCATGGGGGAGCGGCCGAGGTCGACCTCCGGGGCCTCGGCCAGCACCAGGTTGGCGTTCCGCAGCTCGGCCTCGGTCATGCCGATGCCGCTGTCCTCGATCGACACCACGGGCATCGGCGGGTCGTCGGTCGACAGGTAGCTGCGGACCCGGACGGCCGCGGTCGGCGGCGAGAACGTGACCGCGTTGTCGATCAGCTCGGCGAGCAGGTGGACGAGGTCGGCGGCCGCCCGTCCCTCGACCTGCAGGTGGTCGTTGACCAGCGCCTCGACCCGGTGGCCGTCCTCGACCTCGGCGGCCGCGGCGCGCACGACGTCGACCAGCGGCACCGGCCGGCTCCAGCGCCGGGGGGTGTCGTCACCGGCCAGCACGAGCAGCGAGCCCGCGTTGCGGCGGATGCGGGTGGCCAGCTGCTCGAGCTGGCGGACCTGCTCGCGCGCCGCCGCGTGGTCGACCTGCCGCGACACGTCGCCGATGAGGTCGAGCTGGCGGTCGAGCAGCGACTGGTTGCGGCGGGCCAGGTTGACGAGCAGCCCGGACACCGCCTGCTGCTTCGCCGCCTCGGCGGCCGCCAGGTCCTCGACGAGCTGGACGTTGCGCCGCTGCTCGCGCTCGGTGTGGTTCCAGAACACGACCACCACGATCGTGGCCGCCAGGTGGGCCGCCACGTGGATGCCGGCCCACAGCCACGGCCGCTCGTGGGCGGCGTCGTGGTCGAACATCGCCTCGTGGGCGACGACGCTGCCGGCCCCGAGGGCGCCGACGGCGAGCACGACGTGCCACAGGAACGGTGCCCAGTCCTGGTAGAGGGCGACGAGGCCGATCAGCACGAAGGCGTGGAACCGGGCCTCGACCCGGCCGCCGGAGAGGTGGACGAGCACGACCGAGCAGGCCACGAGCCCGGCCGTGACGGCGAGCGACGCCGGGCGGCGCTTCGGCAGCAGCCATCCGGCGACGGCGCACGCGACCGGTACCAGCAGCTCGAGCGCCACGGGCCCGGCGGCGTGCCCCCGCCAGGCGCCGAGCGCGGCCAGCGCGGGCACGTGGGCCACCAGCACCCCGGTCAGGAACCGGTGCCGGCGCCGGAACGTGGGGTCGTCGAGCGTGTTGCCGCGGGGGAGGCGGTCGCGGACCGCCACGGTCACGCCCCGGGGCACGAGATGGCGACCCGCGCCGTCACCGGCGGCCGGATCGGCGTGCCCGGGTGCGGCGTGTTGCGGCTGGTTCGCGTCCGCGCGTCGACCGTCGTGCCGCGACGGTGCCGCCGCGCCGGCAGCGGTCGCGGTGGACCCCCGAATCCCCATTGGCCGCAAGTGTTAGCCGCGATTCGCGCGGGCTGCCAGTGGCCGCCTGGCGGCGTCCGGCCGGCCCGGCCGCCCGCCCGCAGCCCGGACCGGGGAGGGGCTCAGGGCTTGCGGGCCACCCCGCCGAGGATCGGGATCGACCGTGCCCCGGGGTGGGGCGCCTGGTCGTCGGGGCGCCACTCGGTCACGGGCACGAGCCCGGGCTCGACGAGCTCGAGGCCGGCGAGGAAGCGGCCGATGTCCTCGGGCGAGCGCAGGGTCGCGGGGTAGTTGTCCCTCATGCGCTCGTTGAGCCGTTCGGCGAGCAGCCGCATGTCGCCACCCTCGGCGCGGTCGACGATGTGGGTGATCGCCACGTAGCTGCCGGGGGCCAGTGCGTCGACGAGGCGGGCGACGCGCTCGTGCGGCCGGTCGGCCTCGGCGATGACGTGCAGGATGCCCACGAGGACGAGCCCGACCGGCTTCTCGAGGTCGAGGGTGGCGGCGGCGCGCTCGAGGATCTCGTCGGGGTTCCGCAGGTCGCCCTGGACGTAGGCCGTCGCACCGTCGTCGCGGCGTCGCAGCAGCGCGTGCGCGTGGGACAGGACGATCGGGTCGTTGTCGACGTAGACGATGCGGGCGTCGGGCGCGACGTCGAGCGCGACGGCGTGGGTGTTGTCGTCGCCGGGGATGCCGGTCCCGATGTCGAGGAACTGGCGCAGGCCGCACTCGCCGGCCAGGAAGCGGACGGCCCGACCGAGGAAGGCCCGGTTGGCCCGAGCGTCGGCGCGGGCGCCGTCGATGCCGCCGGGGTACGCGGCGAAGGCGTGCTCGGCGACGCGGCGGTCGACCTCGAAGTGGTCGCGGCCGCCGAGGAGGTAGTCGTAGATCCGCGAGGTGTGCGGGACCGAGGTGTCGATCCCGACCAGGTCCCGGTCGGCGGGTGTGGCGGCGGTCGGGCGATCGGTCACCGGGCGACCTCCGGACCCGGGCGGGCGGTCGCGGACGGTGGGCGACGCAGCATGTCGCCATCTTCCCTCATCCGCACGCACCGTGCCCATCGGGCCCGCGGGCCGTGCGGCGGGGGCGGCGTCTCCGTTCCGTAACCGAGCGGGTGCGCATCGTGCGGTGCCGTTCGCGAACATGGGGAGGGGCGAAGGAGGACCGCCATGGGGACCTGCGAGAGGATCATGCGGGTGGAGGCACCCGCGGACGTCGTGTGGGGGTGGATGTCCGACCCCCGCAACCTGTTCCGGGTGAACATGCTGCACGCCGAGGTGCACACCGACGAGACCGAGCTGCGGCCGGGTGCGGTGATCACCGTCGACCACGACTTCTTCGGCCTCTACAAGCAGCGCCGCCAGGCCAAGATCCGCGAGGTCCGCCCGTACTTCGTGGCCTTCGGCGAGTTCAAGGCCCCGGAGGAGCCCGGGCGCGACCCCTTCCCGCACCAGCAGTCGTTCCAGGTGGTGCCCGTCGACGACAGCTCGTGCGTGCTCATCAACCGCATCTCGGGCCGCTACGTGTTCCCGGGGGCGGGGCTGCTCGGCGAGCGCCTCTTCCGCCGCTACATGCCCACGCTGCTCGACGACGACAACCAGGTCATCGCCGTCGGGTGCGGGGCGATGCCGCCCACGAAGGTCCGCCGGCCCGCCGGGCTGCTCCTCTGGCCGCTGATGGCGATCGGTGGCCGGTTCGTCAAGAAGTCGACGCGCCGCCAGCTGCTCGAGCAGATGAAGGCCCGACGGCAGGAGTCGCCGTCGACCGACGGCGACGGGCGGGGCGAGCCCGCCGGTGCGGCCGTCGCGGGCGACGGGTAGGCGACCGGCCCCGGCGGCCGAGCGCGACCGGCCGGCCCGGCCCCCCCGGCACGGGGTGTGCCGCGCCGGCCGTTGCGCGTCGTGGGCCGGGCAGGAGATGGACGCGGCGTGCTCGCGCCGATACGATCTGCATGGCGCGTCCAAGGAAGGGCGATGTGCAGGATCCGCTAACGTCCAGCTGGGGGGACTGGATCCGGGTGAGGCGAACATGATCAGTCCATACGTCCGTCGCCTGCGGTTGGCAGCCGAGCTGCGGGCCCTGCGCACCCAGGCCGGGGTCACCCACGTGCAGCTGGCGAAGATGATCGGCCAGAGCCGGGCCCAGATCTCCCGTCTCGAGAACGGCCACGTCGTCGACCAGGACGACGTCATGAAGATCCTGGACGCGCTCGGCGTCGACGACGAGCGGTGGACGAAGATCATGACCATCGCCCGCGAGGCGGGCGAGCGCGGGTGGTGGGAGTCCAACCGCTTCATGGGGGAGCGCCAGGCGCTCTACGCCAACCTCGAGGCCGGCGCCTCCACCATCCGCGAGTTCCAGATGACCTTCATCCCCGGGTTGCTGCAGACACCGGAGTTCACCCGGGCTCGGGGCGAGGCCGACCGGCTGTCGGGGGCCGGGCAGTTCCACCTCGACAAGGCCGTCGAGGGCCGCCTCGGGCGCCAGCGCATGCTGCGGCGGCCCGGCGGCCCGACCTACGAGGTCGTCATCGACGAGCTGGCCGTGCGCCGTCCGTCCGCACCGGCCGAGACGACGAAGGCGCAGCTCTACCACATCGCCGCCGTGGTCAACGGCAACGACAAGATCGAGGTCCGGGTCCTGCCCATCGAGGCGCGGATCGAGGGGTTCGCCGTGCCCCGCTCCGCGTTCTCGATCTACACCTTCCACGACCCGGACGACCCGACGGTCGTGGCGGTCGACACCGTGACCGACGACCTCGTCCTGACCGACGGGGACGAGGTGAAGCGCTACGACCAGCTCTTCGGCCGGCTGCGGGAGGCCGCGCTGCCGGTGGCGGACAGCCTGGACCTGCTGCTCGAGGTGGCCAAGCGCCTCTGACGCCGTCGCGCGGGCGCGTCGATGTGCGCCGCGATCCGGGCCTGCCGGTCGAGGTGGCCGAGCACCGCTGAGGGCTGTCCGGCGGCTCCGGCCGCGAGCCGGCGAGGGACGCACCCGGACGTCGTGGCGCGCACTGGTCGCGCCGACTGCGTGCCGGGGTCGCGCGCGCCGTGCGCCGGCGCGGGCACCCGTCGTACCGCGCGCCGATGTGGTCCGTCGTGCGCAGGCTGCGATTCCTGACCGGCTCTGCGCCGTTCCCCTCACGCTCCGTGAGGTCCAGGCCCGAACCTGACCGCTGTCATACGCGCATAATGCCTGGTCATAGCGCTGTCAGCGATCAAGCGGCGAAAAATTCCCCTGCGGTGCGTGGTCAAGAGTGGATGATCTCAAGTACGTTTGGAATACGTGGGCAGTACAGCAGAGTGTGCTGACCGCGCCACCGTCACATGCAGAAGGGACTGATCAACCATGCGACAGCGCACGTTCAGGGGTTGGCGCAAGTCGAGCTTCTCGAGCGGGGGCGACAACTGCGTGGAGGTCGGGGTCGCCGAGGACGGCACGATCGGCGTCCGTGACACCAAGCAGCAGGGGAACGGCCCGATCCTGGAGTTCTTCCCCAGCGAGTGGCGGGCCTTCCTCGAGGGCGTTCGCAACGGCGAGTTCGACCTGGCCTAGCGCCACCGCGCTGGGGTGAGGCGTGAGCTGGGCATGCCGCCCGCGCCGGCACGATCCGTGCGGACGAACCGTACGGGTCGTCCGGATTGGCTTGCGCCGCGTGTCGTACCGACGGATACTGGGGACGACTCGAGGCTCTGGACTGTACGAGTCCACGAGCGGAACGTCGGCTCGGTCCGTAGGTCACGCGGCTGCGGGGGATGATCAGCATGGCCAGGTCCAGCGAGGGCGCGCTGCCCGTCACCGGTCGAGTGCCGGCACCGGACCTGGCGACCACCGGTCCACAGCGTGCCCACCGCCGGCGCCTCCGTGCCGTCGTCGGTTCGGTCGCCGCGTACCTCCGGGGTCGGCCTGCGGGCCCGTCGTCGCCCGAGGCCGGGCCCCGGGGGCGGGCGCCCTCGGAGGGCGAGCTCCGGCTGTTCGCCGGACCGGTCCGGGGGCCGCTGCCGGCGCCCCGGCGCCCCCGCGTCGACAAGGGTGCGACGCTGGCGCACTACCGCGGCCTGGTCGAGCAGCTGGCCAGCGAGCGCCGGTCCGTCGGCCCGGTCCCGCCCACGCCGCGCCGCGCGGATGGCGGGACGCTCCGGCGGGAAGGCTCGGGGGTGTGGACGATCGACCCCACCGGGCCCGCAGCGAGGGGGTGGCACCGTGGTTGACACGCTGATGCGCGCCTGGCGGGCCGTCTGGCGGCCGACCGACCGGGGCGTGGGGACCGGGCCGGCGGCCCCGCTCGCGGGGCGCCGGGACGGGCGGCTGCGCCTGCGGGGCGAGGTCCGCTGGTGCGGGGCGTCGGGGTGGCAGGTGCGCCCGGGCTGCGGCGACGGCGCCGGCTCCGCGATCTGCCCGGTGTGCGGGCGCCGGGTCCGCACGCAGCGGAGCTCCGTGGGCCGCTACGGCGTCGAGGTCATCGAGGCCCACGGCGCCTGACGGGCCCGGCCCGGGGAGGGCCGGTGGCTCGACCGTCGACCACCCGCCGCGCGCATCCCGGCCGGAGGCCGGGCGCGCTGGGCAGTGGCGCGCCCGGGGAAGCAGCGCCAGCTACCCGCCTTCGTCATCGTTCAGACATATTTTTCATCGTTTCGTCATGACTGACCCGGTGCCGGTCGGCCGAGCGGAGATGGGGTCTGACCTGGGGAAACACGGCGCTGATCGGGTCACGTTGCGGGATATCCGTCATCGTTTCGTCACCTGGATGTGACGCATGTCATTGTTGGTGCCACGGAGGGTGGTGTCTAGTCTTCGCCGGACCTGACGAGCCCGCCGCGGTGGTCACCGGTCCCGGTGATGGACCCGACGTGGCCCTGCCATCAGGGAGCTGGGATCGACGGACGCCCGGTGGACCTCGTTCAGGGGCGGGCAACCGCTCGCCGCTGACATCGCTGAGGGAACTGGGGAGTGAGTGCTGGGGAGCCTCGCTGGGGTCTCCGTACCTGACACACATCACAACCCGCTAGCCGCGTAGGGCGCTCCGGCGTCCCGCGCGCTCCGGCACGGCACGAGCGCCGGCGGGCCCGGTCCACCGGGCCCTGGACGTCGCGCGCCCGTCCGCGCCCCGCAGCGGTGCAGGTCGTTCCGGGAGGAGAGCACGTGACGGCACCGACACCGACAACCGAGTCGCACCGCAGGCCCGGTCGGCGTCCGCCGTCGCGCCCGCTCGCCGCCCGGCTGTCCCTACACGCGACCCGAGCCGCCTCCCCGCCCGCTGGGGCGGGGGGCGTGTGCCAGGCGGGCACCCGGCGCCCTGCGCCCGCACCGTCGGCGACCACGCCCCCCGACGGGGGCCGGTGGGCGGCGCCTGACGCACCATGCACAACCTCATCCGTCCAGACCGCCGGCGTCCGCGCCGGCTCCACCTGCTCGCCGCGGTCGTCCTGGCCGTCGCGGCCTTCGCCGGTGATCTGACGCCCACCCTGGGCCGCGGGCCGGAGCAGGCCGCCGCCGAGCCGGTCCCCGCCGGGACCCCCGGTGTGACCCGCTACTTCGGCAAGGGCCCGTACGAGGGGATCCGCGCCGCCGTCGCCCAGACGCCGCGGTCGTGCGCGCTGTCCGACGACGAGCTCACCGCGCTGGTCATGGCGCCGATCTTCAAGGAGGTCTCGATGGCGGAGACCCCGGAGGCGGCGCCGTCGCCGATGACCATGTCCCGCTGGGACGAGTGGACCGGCCGCTGGTCGGGCTCGAACAACCTCAACGCCAACTACGGGCTCTACGCCTTCCGCGACCCGCACACGCCCTACAAGCGGGCCTACTGGACGCCCGGCATCGGCATCTTCCAGTACGACTCGGCCGGGGTCGGGGCGCCGTTCACCGCCGACCAGCTGGTCGACGTGCAGCAGGTCGCCGGCCACGTGGCCGCCGGCATGGCCGAGCGGTACTGCGCGGCCGGCGGCGACGCCCGCGCCCGGCGCGCCGCGGCCTGGGCCCCGTGGAAGGCGCTGGGCGGCATCGCCAAGAGCGAGGCGCTGTACGCCGAGATGATGGCCCCCGGCCGGCCGCCGTTCTCGAACATCGGCCTCGTCGAGGGCATCGACCGGACCGGCGGCATGCAGACGAGCACCTGCAAGCTCGGCCGGCACGAGGTCACCTGCCATCGCATCGACCCCGCGGCCGCCCAGGGCGCCAACTGGTGGGCCACGAGCGAGGTCGACGGGGGCGCCGTCGCCGAGGGCCAGGCCCCGCTGACCGCCCCGTTCTACGTCGTCGTCCGCAACGGCTACGAGGAGCGCCACTGGCTGGCCGCGGACACCGGCTACGACACCGACATCTCGGCCCGCCGGCTGCTGGGGCAGAACGCCCGCCCGATGGACGGCCAGCCGCACTCGGGGCTGGAGTGGTACGCGACCTCGGACCTCTGCGACATGGCCCGGCCCGAGCTGGGCTGCGCGCCGCAGCCGGAGCCGGCCCCCGAGCCGGAGCCCGCGG
Organism: Acidimicrobiales bacterium; assembly: GCA_035304465.1. Classification (GTDB taxonomy): domain Bacteria; phylum Actinomycetota; class Acidimicrobiia; order Acidimicrobiales; family VFJN01; genus ZC4RG19. The sequence goes on from DATGPY010000333.1 coordinate 10,552, forward strand.
CGACGTCGCAGGACGGCGAGGGCGGCACGGCCGAGGGGAGGGCGAGCGAGCGCCCGCTGCTGCTGGGCGCGTCGGACGCCGGCTCCCTGTGGTCCGCCCTGCGCTCGGCGCGCCCGGTCGGCGCCGAGCGCGAGGGGAGCGGCGAAGCGGCGACCGACAGCCTGTTCGCCGCCCTGTCGCCAGATCCTCCGGCGTCGCAGTAGGGAGACGACCGGAGGCCGGCCCGCCCGCCCTGCCGCCCGTTCCATCCGCGGCGGTGGGGTGGGTGAGGTCCGGCGCCCCGCGGCTGCCCGGCCGCCACGATCCGAGCTGCGATGGAGACGGAGGGTGCCACCTGGCGAGCCGGGGAGCACGGCGGTACACAGTGGGCCGTCCGTCACACCTCCGGCCCTGCCCGGGGCCGTGCCCGAGCTCGGAGTCCCATGGCCCGACCCCGCTTCCGCCGTGCCCGACCCGCTCTCCTCGCGCTGGCGGTCACCGCCCTGGTGAGCACCGGCCTCGCCTGCACCTCCGACGGCGGCGACGCCGAGGAGGCCGACGGCCGGGTCCTCGGCGAGGGGGACGAGTACGAGGCGACGATCCGCCGGACCGAGGGCGGCATCCCCCACATCACGGGCGACTCCCTGGCCGACGTGGCCTTCGGGCAGGGCTGGGCCAGCGCCGAGGACCGCGCCTGCGACCTGGCCGACCAGGTGCTGAAGGTGACCGGCACCCGGGCCCGGTGGCTGGGGCCCGGAGAGGACGACGAGAACATCGACTCCGACGTCGCCTGGCGGGCGATCGGCATCGCCGAGCGGGCCGCCGAGGACTGGGAGGAGGCCCCGGACGAGGTCGTCGAGCTGTTCACCGCCTTCACCGCCGGGTGGAACGCCCACCTGGAGGAGGTCGGCGCGTCCGGGCTGGCGGGCTGGTGCTCGGGTGCCGAGTGGGTGCGCCCGCTGGAGCCGGTCGAGGTCTACACCTACGCCCGGTCGGTGGCGCTCCAGGCGAGCAGCGGGGCGGTGGCGTCCTACATCGCTTCGGCGGCGCCCCCCGGCGAAGCCGGCGGCGAGCAGGCCGGCGCCGGCGACGGCGAGGAGGCCGCGCCCGCACCGGCCGCCGGGGTGGGCGACGACGGTGGCCTCCTGCGCACCACCGCCGCCTCCAACGGCTGGGCCATCGGGGCCGACCGCTCGGCGACCGGCGGCGGGATGCTGGTCGCCAACCCGCACTTCCCCTGGGAGGGCGAGCTGCGGTTCTGGGAGGTCCACCTGACCGTCCCCGGCGAGCTCGACGCCTACGGCGTGCAGCTGTCCGGGCTCCCCGGCATCGGGATCGGCTTCACCGAGGAGTACGCCTGGACCCACACCGTGTCGGCCGGCAACAGGTTCACCGCCTACCGGCTCGAGCTGGTGCCGGGGTCGCCGACCACCTACCGCTACGGCGACGAGACCCGCGAGATCACGCCGACGGAGCACACCATCGAGGTGCTGGGCGAGGACGGCGAGGTGCGGGAGGTCACCCGCACGACCTGGTCGTCGCACTACGGGCCGATCATCGACTTCCCCGGGTTCGGCTGGACCGAGTCGGCCACCATCACCTTCCGCGACGGCAACATCGACAACGACGAGTTCGCCGAGCAGTACCTGCGGATGCTCACCGCCGACGACCTCGACGAGTTCATCGAGGTGCACCACGAGGTCAACGGCGTCCCGCTGTTCAACACGATCGCGGCGTCGGCCGACGGCCGGGCCTGGTACGCGGACACCTCCGCGACCCCCAACCTGTCCGACGAGGCGATCGAGCTGTACGAGGCCTCGCTGGAGGCCGACCCGATCGTCGCCATCGCCGCCGACAACGGCGCGGTGCTGCTCGACGGGTCCGATCCGCGCTTCGAGTGGGTCGAGGTCGACGGTGCCCGGGACCCGGGCCTCGTGCCCCCGGACGAGCAGCCGCAGATCACCCAGCGCGACTACGTCTTCAACGCCAACGACTCGTTCTGGGTGCCGCACGCGACCGCCCTGCTGGAGGGCGACTACTCGCCGCTGCACGGTCGCCAGCGCACGCCGGTCTCGCCCAGGACGCGGGAGAACGCCGTCGTCCTCGACGACATGTCCCCGGACGGCGCCTCGGGAGAGGACGGGCTGTTCACGCTCGACGAGCTGGCCGACGCCGCCCTGGCCAACCGGGGCTACACCTCCCGGGCGCTCCTCGGCGAGGTGGTCGCCCGGTGCCGGGCGGCCGGCGCCACACCGATCGAGGTGCCCGAGCTGCCCGCCGGCGAGGACGGCACCCCCGGCCTGCCCGCGGGAGCGGTCGACGTGTCGGCCGCCTGCGACGTGCTGGACTCCTGGGACGGCGTCTACGACGTCGACCGCGCCGGCCCCGTCGTCTGGCGCGAGCTGATGGCCCGCTTCGGGCGCGAGGCGCTGCTCGACGCCGGCGGGCTGTGGGCCGACCCCTTCGACCCGTCACAGCCGATCGCGACGCCGAGCGGCCTGGCGCCCGCCCCGCCCGGCGGCCCCTCGGCCGACCCCGTGCTGCAGAACCTGGCCCGCGCGGTGCAGGTGCTGGAGGCGGCCGGCGTGCCGGTCGACGCGCCCTTCGGCGACGTGCAGTTCGCCGTCCGCGCCGGCGAGCGCATCCCGATCCACGGCGGCACGGGCGCCGACGGCACCACCAACATCGTCGGCTTCGGCCGGAGCTGGTCGATCCGCGACCCGGATCTGGCCGGCGTCGAGCGGACCCCGGTCGCCGAGGGCGCGGCGCTCGCGACCTACGGCGAGCACACCGGCTACCTGGTGAACAACGGTACGTCGTTCCTCATGGCCGTCGCCTTCGGCGAGGACGGGCCGGAGGCCCGGACCTTCCTGACCTATGGCAACACCGAGGACCGTTCCGACCCCGACTACGTGGACGCCACCCGCCGCTTCTCCGACAAGGAGTGGCGCGAGGTGCCCTTCACGGAGGAGGAGGTCGAGGAGGCCACCATCGAGGTCGTGACCGTCCGCGGGTGAGCCCGGGCGGGCAGCCTCCCTAGGCTGTGCCCGTCGTCGCGAGAGGAGCAGTGACGTCCGTGGATCCGCGCAACCGGTACCTGCTGACCCGGGCGCTCGCCGCCGCCGCCACCCTCAACGCGCTGCGGCCGGTGTCCCGGTTCACCCCCCACCTGACCACCGCCGAGTTCGTCGCCGGCGTGCCCGTGTCGGAGATGCCGCTGCAGGTGGCCGCGCTCGAGGGCGGCCTGGCACTGCTCGGGGCCGGCCGGGGCCGCGCCCGGGGCTGGCGCGGCGTGGTGGGGCTCGGCCTGACCGCGGTGTCGGTCGCCGGCCTGTGGCGCCTGCACCGGGACGCGCAGGACAGCGAGGACGTGCTGGAGCGAGCCCTCGTCGAGGCGCTCGGCCCCGGCTACCGGGACGCCATCGACGAGCCGTTCAGCCCCGCGCCGGTGGCGCCGGTCGACCGGTCGCAGATCCTCGTGCCGCGGTTCCCACGGCGCAAGCGCTACACGGCCCGCGGTGCGAACATCGCCTACGGCGACGCCGGCCGCCGCAACACGCTCGACGTCTGGAAGCGGGCCGACCTGCCCGACGACGCCCGGGCGCCGGTGCTCCTCCAGGTGCACGGGGGCGCCTGGACGGTGGGGCAGAAGGAGGGCCAGGCCTATCCGCTCATGTCCCACCTGGCCGAGCGGGGCTGGGTGTGCGTGGCCATCAACTACCGGCTGAGCCCCCGCGCCACCTGGCCCGATCACATCATCGACGTGAAGCGGGCCATCGCCTGGACCCGGGCCACGATCGCCGAGCACGGCGGCGACCCCGACTTCATCGTCCTCACCGGCGGGTCGGCGGGCGGCCACCTGACCGCGCTGGCCGCGCTCACCCCGGGGTACGAGCCCTGGCAGCCGGGCTTCGAGGACGCGGACACGAGCGTGGCCGCCGCGGTGCCCTTCTACGGCGTCTACGACTTCCTCGACCGCCACGGCGTCGCCAACCCGATGCTGGAGGGCTTGCTCGCGCGGGCGGTGATCAAGACCCGGCTCGCGGAGGACCGCGAGACCTGGGACCGGGCATCCCCGATGAGCAACGTGCACGCCGGCGCGCCGCCGTTCTTCGTCGTCCACGGCGCCAACGACACGGTCGTGCCGGTCGAGCAGGCCCGGTACTTCGTGTCCATGCTCCGGGAGGTCTCGACCTCGCCGGTCGTCTACGCCGAGCTGCCCCGCGCCCAGCACGCGTTCGACATCCTGCCCTCCCTGCGCACCCACCACACGGTACGAGCGGTCGAGCGCTTCCTCGCCGTCGTGCGCAGCCGCCAGGGCGGCGAGACGCCCGCCGAGGCGGTCACCGCCGACGCCACCTGAGCGGCCCCCGGTCGGGGCCCGGGGCCCGCCGTCGTTCGCAGACCTGGTGATACCACTGTGTGTGGTCAACTAGGCTGCGCACAGTGGCGGCAGAGTCGCGGCATGCGGGACCTCCGGATGCCGCGACCGAAGGAGGGACCCATGGCGATGCGGAGAGGGTGGGCGGTGGCCGTGCTCGCGGCGGTCGTGCTCGGCGCGTGTGCGGACGAGGCCGACGACGCGCGGCCGACGCCAACGCCCGGCGCTCGGCGGAGAGCTACCTCGAGCTCATGGGCTTCTCCCGGCAGGGCCTGATCGAGCAGCTGGAGTTCGAGGGCCACTCGACGGAGGACGCGACCTACGCCGTCGACTCGCTCGACGTCGACTGGTACGAGCAGGCGGCCCGCGTGGCCCAGAGCTACCTCGACGTCATGCCGTTCTCCCGGCAGGGTCTCGTCGACCAGCTCGTCTTCGAGGGGTTCAGCTCGGAGGAGGCCGCGCACGGGGCCGACGCGGTCGGTCTCTGACCGGCGGGCCCGTCAGCCGGCCACGCCCGCGCCGTCGGGAAGCAGCGCCCGGACGTAGGCCGACGGCGTGCAGCCGGCGAGCCGGCGGAACTCCCGTACGAGGTGGCTGTGGTCGGCGTACCCGCAGGCCGCGGCCACCTCGGTGATCGAGCGCGCCGGGTCGGCGGCGAGCATGTCGGCGGCCCGCCGGAACCGCAGCACCCGGGCCGCCGGCTTGGGCGGGAGGCCAACCTGGTCGCGGAAGCGCACCGTGAAGTGCCGGCGGCTCCAGCCGATCTCGTCGGCCAGCACGTTGACCGCCACCTGCCCGTCGGAGCGGCGGAGCTGGCGCCAGGCCCACACCACCGCCGGGTCCGGCTCGGGGCCCTCCGCGGCGCGGGCGGTCAGCACGTCGTCGAGCAGGTCGAACCGCTCGGCCCAGCCGGGGGCGGTGGCCAGGCGCTCGATCAGCTCGTCGCCGAACCGGCCGAGCACGAGGTCGAGGTCGACGCACTCGTTGGACAGCTCCCGGGGCGGCCCGAGCACCCGGGCGGCGCCGAGCGGGGTGAGGTCGACCTGCACGCCGTGCTGGGTGCCCGAGAACCGGGTGACCGCGTAGCCGTCGTGCAGCCCGGCGACGAACGACGTGGTGCGACGGGCGCCCGAGGGCGACGCGCTCAGCTCCACCAGGTCGATGGGGTCGCCGAAGCTGATGATGACCGCCACCCGGTCGTTGGCGGTCTGGCGGCGCCGGACGTCGCCGCCGGACTCCGCGTACCCGCAGTAGGGTCCGGCGACGATGCCGTCGAGCGACGGGTCGGGGCGGCGGAGCGCCATCGTCCACGCGTGGCCATCGTGCTCGCCCTGGCGGAGGGCGACGTCGCCGCGGGGCGTGCTCACGTGCTCCAGTGTGCCAGCGCCGCCGGCGGCGGTCCCGCGGCGAGCTCGCCGGCACCGGGCACGGGCGGACCCCCCTCGGAGTACACCGCGCTCGGCCGCCCCGCCGATCGGCGCACGCTGGCGGCGATGCTCGACGAGGGGCTCGAGGTGCTGTCGGGGCTGTGGTCGGGGCAGCCGTTCACCCACCACGGGGCCCACGACACGTTCGACGACGTGCAGTTCCTGCCGCCGCCGCTGCAGCAGCCACGCATCCCGGTCTGGTCGGGTCGATGACCGCCGAGGGCGGGATGGACGTGCTGGCCCCCGCGGCGGTGGCGCGCTGCGCCAGGTGGCTGCCGCGCCCCCGACCGGGTGACCGACCGGCCGGCGGGCCCGGGTGAGGGCCCGGCGGGGTCCGCCGAGGCCCGCGGGCGGCGGTCGGTCGGTCGGTCAGAAGCCGGCGGCGGCCAGCCGTCCCGTCAGGGCCGGGACCATCGGGTCGTCGTCGGGCACCGCCGAGCGGACCCGCTCGAGCACCTCGACGTCGTAGGGGTGCACCGCGTTGTAGCGCAGTGCCACCGCAGGGCTCGGGCGCTGGAGGACCGCCGTGCGCAGCGCCACGTCGACGTGGTGGCGGTGCTCCTCGACGAAGGGCGAGGTGCTGGCCGGCAGCAGCTGGCCGTCGTAGAGCCGGGCCGCGCCCTCGACGTCGCCCTGGTCCAGCCGCGCCAGCAGTCGGGTGACGTCGGCCTCCCAGTCGACGGTCAGCCGGTAGGGACGGGAGGTGAGCTGGCCCTGCAGCTCCCGGCGCAGGCGGGATATCTCGGCCTTCAGGGTAGCGATCGTGACCGGCCGGTCGCCGTAGAGGTGGGCGTGGAGCTCACCGAGCGACACCGGGCCCGCCAGGCACAGCACGGCGAGGACCTCGTACTGCCGCAGCGTGAGCCGCAGCGGCCGGTCGCCGAGGCGGGCCGACGGGGCGCCGAGCAGGCGCAACTGGAGGGCCGGCTGCCCGGTGGGGGCGGGACCGCAGGCCCGCAGCTCGTGCTCGAGGTTGCGGGCGAGGGAGGCGACCATGGGCAGGGCGAGGGGGTTGGCGTGGCGCCAGGTGGTCGACAGGTCGACCACGGCGACCAGGCGGCCGTGCGGGTCGTGCACCGGCGCGCTGTAGCAGACCCAGTCGTGCAGGCGGTCCAGCCAGTGCTCGGTGGCGAACACCGCGACCGGGCGGCGCACCGCCAGGGCGAGGCCGATGCCGTTCGTCCCGGCGACCGACTCGTGCCAGACCCCGCCGTGGACGAGCCCGATGCGCTCGGCGCGGTGGCTCAGGCTCCGGGGCGCGGCCTGCACCAGGATCCGGCCCTCGGCGTCGGTGACGCAGGCCACCAGGTCGGAGGTCTCCGCGATAACCCGCAGGTGGGCGGGCAGGGCGGGTGCGGCCCGGCTGAGCGGCGAGGTCTCCCACCGCCGGCGGGTCTCGTCGGCGGGCTCGACCGGGGCACCCTCGGCGCCGTCGGGGCACAGGTCGGCCGCGCAGCGACGCCACGAGTCCAGGACCGCGGGGTCGACGGCCTCGAGGGTCGCAGCGGCCTCGTCGGCGGCCATCGTCGCCTTCGCGGCGGCGATCGCCGTACGTCGGTCGCTCAGGTCGTCGATCATGCACCCTCCGCGGCGAGATCGTCGCGGTCGACACCGGCACCGGGCCGGGTCCGGCGCAGTCTACGGCCGGAAACCACTGTACGCGTGCACCTGACCGCACAAATCCGTGAGGGACCGTTCGCGGGTGCAACCTTTGTGCAACCTGGGACCGGGCAGAGTGGCGGTGGACGGACCGACCCCAGGGTCCGTCACGCCCCGAGGAGTCGCCCGCACAGGGCCGTCGGCAGGTATCCGCCCGCCCGCCACCAGCCGTCGGTCCACGGGCACACGACTCCTCGAGGCCCAGGCAGGCGGGCGCCGGCGGGGCTGCTCCTCCCCAGACCGTCTCGCCGGCGCCCCCGGCCCGCCCGGTGAGTTGACCCAAGGGTCAATTCCGCCGGTAGCCTGGGCGGATGACCACTGCGGCGCAGCGCGACGTCCATCGCTTCGAGTCAGTCCCCGCCGTGCGCGAGGCGCTGGCCAAGGTCGACTACCTGGCCGACGACGGCATCGCCGGCATCGTCTACCTCGCCGACCG